>QXYP01000303.1 GCA_009886815.1 Halieaceae bacterium | reverse complement strand
GTTGAAGAACGGCAGGGTCTCAAAATCGCCTGCCCTGAGGAAATTGCTTTTCGTATGGGTTATATCGATGCCGAGCAGCTGCTGGCACTCGCCAAACCCCTCGCCAAAAGCGGGTATGGCGTCTACCTTGAAGGCTTGCTGCGCGATAAAGGAACCTACTGGGATGAATATTGAGACCACGCCACTACCCGGGGTCATGGTCATCAAACCTCAGGTTTTTGGCGATGATCGTGGTTTTTTCCTAGAGAGCTGGAACCGCCGCGCCTTTGCCGAAGCCGGTATTCCCAATGACTTTGTTCAAGACAACCACTCTCGCTCTCGTCAAGGCATACTGCGCGGTTTACACGTTCAAACTGAGCACACTCAGGGCAAATTAGTACGGGTAATCAACGGCTCGGTTTTCGATGTCGCCGTTGACCTGCGGGCCAATTCGCCAACCTACGGTCAATGGTTTGGCTGCCTGCTAAGCGCCGAGAACAAAACTCAGCTTTGGGTACCCCCGGGGTTTGCCCATGGCTTCTATGTGACCTCCGAGTCGGCTGATTTTCTCTACAAGTGCACCGATTATTACCACCCCGAGAGCGAAGTCAGCCTCGCTTGGGACGATGCCCATCTCAACATTCAATGGCCCTTAGTCAACGGGGAAGCCCCCGAACTGTCGGCTAAAGATGCCAATGCCCGGAGCTGGTCTGAAGCCCCCAAATTTGACCTCTGACTTTTTGAATCGTTTTAACGTCTAAACAGCAGAGTATTTTCAGGCGCGCTGTAACAGGGGTCGCCACCAGTCTTCGTTGTCTAAATACCAATTAAGGGTTTTAGCGATGCCGGTTTCAAAGGTCTCACTCGGGGTAAAGCCCAGATCTTTTTCAACCTTGTTGGCGTCGATGGCGTAGCGCCAGTCATGGCCTGCGCGGTCATCGACGAATTGAATCAGCCCCCGCGACTCTCCGTTGGCGGCGGGAGACTTTGGAAAGCGTGCCGCCAGATTGGGCTCTGAGGCAAAGCGTGCATCGAGGTGATCACACAAGAGCTCCACAATAGCGAGATTTGCCCACTCGTTGTTACCGCCAATGTTGTAGGTTTCGCCCGGTATACCCGCATTAAGAACCCGCTCAATGCCCCGGGCATGGTCAACAACGTAAAGCCAATCGCGAATATTTGTACCATCGCCATAAACGGGTAAAGGACGGCCGTCTAAAATATTGGTCAAGCACAAAGGAATCAATTTTTCCGGAAAGTGGAAGGGACCGTAGTTGTTGGAGCAATTGCTGGTGGACACTTCCAGGCCATAGGTATGGTGGTAAGCCCTGACCAAGTGATCACTCCCCGCTTTACTCGCGGAGTAGGGGGAGTTGGGTTCATACCGTAAATCTTCGGTAAAGGCTGGGGCATCGCGGTCTAAAGAACCAAAGACCTCATCGGTAGACACATGATGAAAACGATGGGGGCGGCCACTGCCCGTCAACCAATGAGCGCGAGCGGCGGCCAATAAAGTATGGGTACCGACGAGGTTGGTTTTGATAAAGGCATCAGGGCCCGTAATCGATCGATCAACGTGACTCTCGGCGGCGAAGTGCACCAAGGTATCGACGTCATAATTTGCCAAGGTCTGATTGACCAACGCACCGTCGCAGATATCGCCCTGTACAAAATGCAGCTGCCCCGCTGCCTCTAGGGGTGCCAGGCTAGCGCGATTACCTGCGTAAGTTAGGGCGTCATAGGCCACCACCGTATCGTTGGGGTGCGCCTGAATCCAGTGATAAACAAAATTCGCACCAATAAACCCTGCGGCTCCGGTGACCATTAATGATTGCGTCATGATAGGTGCTTCACGTGTTGTTCCTGCTGTTTTAAGTCAACCAGCATTTCGCGCAACTGGTTTGTCCATTGACTACCCGACAAACCCAAAAGCTCTCGCGTCGAGGTCTTATCCAAAACGCTATAGGCAGGGCGTTGGGCGGGCGTCGGGTACTGGGACGCGGGTATCGGCAGTAGGGCCGCCGCCTGTTGCAGTAGGCCCAACTCCAGTGCCTCGGCACGAATAGCCACGGCAAAATCGTACCAGCTGCAAGCCCCGGCGTCGCTCCAATGGTAAATACCGGTGGCTTCGGCATGGTCCGCTAAGCCCCAGCAAGTGAGCGCAAGGCCTTTAGCCCAGGTGGGCGTACCGATCTGATCTTCTACCACCGAAAGCTGCGCTCGCTCTGCCATGAGTCGCAGCATGGTTTTCACAAAATTACCGCCGTGGCGCGAGTACACCCAGCCTGTGCGCAAAATGACCGGATTACCGCCCGCCGCCAATACCGCACCCTCCCCGGCCAACTTGCTGCGGCCATAAACACCCAGCGGTTTCGGCTTATCGTCGGGGGCATAGGGGCAGCCCTGCGTCCCGTCGAACACAAAATCTGTAGAGACGTGTAAAAGGCGAATATTGCGCTCGCGACACTGCAGCGCAAGAACTTCGGGGCCTGTGGCATTCACCCGCTGGGCCAATTCCGGCTCTGACTCAGCGGCATCGACCGCGGTGAAGGCCGCCGCATTAATCACCCAAGCAGGCCTCACTTCATCGAGAGCTCTTGCCACCTGATCAGAATCGGCAATATCCAGCATTGAACGCGTCATGGGTATTATTTGCCAATGCGCAGGGCCGGTTGCAACGAGCTCCTGGCCCAGTTGCCCGCCAGCCCCACACACCAGAACCTGGGGCATCAAGACAAGCGGGCCTCAATCCAATCGGCGTACCGCCCAATAATGTCTTCACCCTCGGGTTCGTTGAAAATCTCGTGGTACAGGCCCGGCAAAATTGTGAGGGTCAAATCGGCGGCACCTACCCTGGCGGCGAAGGTCTCGGAGCCAATAGGCGCGGCGAGCGTATCGGCACCGCCGTGCATAATGAGCATGGGTAATGTAATAGAGTCGGCCTCTGTCATCACACGATCCATGGCGTCAAAAAGGGCAATGCCCAACCCCGCGGTAACTTTTCCATGATTAACCAGAGGGTCGGCTTCATAAGCAGCCACCACGGCCGGGTCTCGACTAACCCCACCACTATCAAGGGCTAACATGCCGGCCCGGGGCATGAGTTTCGCAAGCAGGCGCCCAATCCACATGACCGGTGCCGGTGGCACTTCCGCCGCCGCAAAGGCGGGGCCGCTAAACAGCGCACCCTGATACTGATCCTGATCGTCCAGCAGAAGCCGGCCAGTAATAAGCCCTCCCATGCTGTGACCCAAAACAAAACAGGGTAAGTCGGGATAACTCTCAGCCAATACCCTCCGGCAACCACGAACGCCTTCGAGATAGTCATCGAAGT
>QXYP01000302.1 GCA_009886815.1 Halieaceae bacterium | reverse complement strand
GCTGCCATTGGCATGAGCCTTAAATGGGGTCGGTGTACGCAGGCCAATTAATGTACTACCCTGCGCACCCTTCTGAGCACCTTGGCTACATCGTCAAACAGTGGTTGATCCAAACAGGCCACTCGACACGAATAGTGCTCGCCCTCCCACCCAAATTGGTTAACACCATGATTACAACGCTCAAGGATGAATGGTTCGGCAATATCCGCGCCGACTTACTCGCCGGGCTCGTCGTTGCCCTTGCCTTGATTCCCGAAGCCATCGCTTTTTCGATCATCGCAGGGGTTGATCCGCGAGTCGGGCTTTATGCATCTTTTTGCATAGCGGTCGTCATCGCATTTGTCGGGGGTCGTCCTGGCATGATTTCCGCTGCAACCGGGGCCATGGCCCTGGTCATGGTGACATTGGTGAAAGAGCACGGCCTAGATTACCTCCTCGCCGCCACCATGCTCACCGGCGTACTCCAACTCCTTGCAGGCTTCTTAAAGCTGGGCGAGCTCATGCGTTTTGTCTCACGATCCGTAGTGACTGGTTTCGTAAACGCGCTAGCAATTCTCATCTTTATGGCACAGCTGCCCGAGCTGACAGAGGTTACCTGGCATGTCTATGCCATGACGGCCAGTGGCCTCGGCATCATCTACCTGTTTCCCCGTCTACCGCTTATCGGTAAAGCCATACCCTCTCCGCTCGTTTGTATTATCAGCCTAACCGGCATCAGTATTTTTCTGGGTCTCGACATCAGAACCGTCGGCGACATGGGCGACTTACCCGACACCCTCCCCTTATTTTTGCTACCTGATATTCCAGTGAATCTGGACACACTGCTAATTATTTTGCCCTACTCGGTAGGACTCGCAGTTGTCGGCCTGCTGGAGTCGCTCATGACCGCCACCATCGTCGATGATCTCACCGACACCCCCAGCGACAGAAACAAAGAGTGTAAAGGCCAAGGCATCGCCAATGTCGTTTCGGGCTGCTTTGGTGGCATGGCGGGCTGCGCCATGATTGGACAATCGATTATTAACGTAAAGTCAGGTGGCCGAGGCCGACTCTCCACGCTAACCGCGGGTAGCGTCCTCATTATCATGGTCGTTTTTCTGGACAGTTGGCTGCAACAAATCCCAATGGCTGCTCTGGTCGCTGTGATGATTATGGTGTCTATAGGCACCTTCTCCTGGGTATCAATACGTGATCTACGAAAAAATCCGATGTCTAGTAACATTGTCATGATTAGCACAGTCGTAGTCGTCGTTGCGACCCATAACTTAGCCATTGGCGTATTCGTTGGGGTCCTTCTGGCATCGCTGTTTTTTGCGCATAAAATTGGTCGCTTTATGGTGGTCAAGGCTGATCCAGACCCCGAGCTTGGTGCTCAAACCTATCGGGTGATTGGGCAGGTATTTTTCGCTTCAAGCGAACAGTTTATTGCCGCTTTTGATTTTAAGGAGGCGGTTGAACACGTGATCATCGACTTATCCCTTGCACATTTTTGGGATGTCACCTCGGTAGCTGCCCTCGATAAAGTCGTGATTAAGTTTCGTCGCGAGGGTGCAGAAGTTACGATCCATGGTATGAATGAAGCCACGGAAACCGTGGTTGATAAATTTGGCATTCACAATGACCCAGCAGAAGTTGAAAAATTAATGGGGGGACACTAAAACGTGGAACAAAAAGAAGAACAAATCATCGCGAGCGTTGACGGCTCAGTGGGATCCTTGGCGGTCTGTGAAGCAGCAGCCTGGGTGGCATCGCGTCTAGATCGCAGCTTGCTGCTACTGCACACCCTAGAGCGTCGCCAACAGCATGGAGCCGACGACTGGAGCGGTGCCATCGGGTTAGGTGCGCAATCAGAGCTCCTGGAGCGAATGGCGCAGCTTGATCAAGAGCGCGGCCGTTTGGCCATGCAATATGGCAAGACCCTGTTAACGGAAGCAGAAAGCCGCGCACTGGCCTACGGCGCCCTTAACGTCGAAACCCTACTGAGACACGGCGATTTTGTAGAGGCCTTGGTCGAACTGGAAGCGCAGGCCAGATTAATGGTGGTCGGCAAAGTCGGCACTGATCATGCCGGTGAATTTACTGCCCTGGGTTCACATATCGAGTCATTGATTCGACAAGTACATACTTCAATTCTGATTACAGGTGCTCAGTTCACTCCGCCCCAAAGTTTTATGTTGGCCTACGATGGCAGGGATACCGCAGAACGCTCCCTTGATCGCATTATTAAAGGCGGACTACTGACCGGCCTGCCCTGCCACTTGGTGATGGTCGGCCATGATGATGCTGCACACACCGACAAGTTTGAGGCGGCAACTCTGCGACTGAAGAGCGAGGGCTATGAGGTGGCCGCAAGTCTCATTGAAGGCAGCGGCAGCGTCACGGATTCACTGCTCAACTATCAACGCGACAATGACATAGGGCTATTGATTATGGGGGCCTTCGCCCATTCCAAGGTTCGACATTTGTTTCTGGGCAGCAACACCATACGGATGATTCAAAGCAGCCTGTCGCCTTTGATTGTACTGCGCTAAGCCCTCTCACTTCGCCCTACGGCAGAGGTTTAAAAATTCCGTCACCTCAGGCCGGTGATGACGCTGGCGTCGCTGGCAAAAGTAAAATTTTCGCCTAAGGCGCAGTTTTTTAGGCAGTGACAAGGCCACCAGAGCCCCCTGCTCAAGATGCGGCATCAGTACCTTTTCCGACAGGCAACCCACACCTAATTCCTGTTCCACCGCTCGTAAAATCGGTTCGTTGTGCCGTAGCTCTAGACGCACCCGTAATTGCGGCACTAGCGACGCAAAGACCTGATCAAATAACGAGCGAGCACCGGAATTGGGCTCCCTCAGTATCCAATCAACGCTGAGAATATCGGCCTCTGTGAGGCGCCCAACTCGCGCTAAGGGGTGGCTCGGCGCACAAAAGGCAAACAATTCATCTTCAACCCAAGGAATCAAGTCTACGCCCTTGATCGCTGTCTCATTTTCAATCAGCCCTAACTCACTCTCCCTACTGAGCACTCGGGCGACCACATCGGGGGTATTGCCAGGCGTAATATCGACTTTAGCCATGGGATAGCGTGATAACCATGCGGCGAGGTAGTCCACCATGAGATGGTTGGCAATGGTAAAGCTCGCGCTTATATTCAGATCCCCCGAAGGCGACACTGATAGCAGTTCAGCCTGTAATTGCCGGGCCTCTTCTAGTAACACGCGCGCTCTGACCTCCAGCTGACGCCCAGTCGGGTTGAGCAGCAGCCGATTAGCAACCCGATCAAACAGTTCGGCGTTGTGGTTAGTTTCAAGCGCCTTCAACGCAGCACTCACTGCCGACTGTGACATTGCGAGGAATTGACCAGCCTCTGCGGTGGTTCCTGTGCTGGCCACCGCGGTAAAGATTTCCAGTTGGCGCAACGAAAATCGTAGAGGCTCGTTTCTTGATGCAGTCATAGGCCGCTCTCTAGGTATTTATTTAATCGATAGCTTGTATCTAAGAAAACAGTTTAACAAATACTCAGCAACACTCTACAATCCGCGGCCTCGACAATGGAGACACGCAATGACTGAACAAAAAGCGACCAACGTTCACTGGCACGATGGCGAGGTTACTCGAGCTGATCGTGACCGCATGATGAAACAGCAAGGCGCCACACTCTGGTTCACTGGCCTGTCTGGCAGCGGCAAGAGCACTATTGCGGTGGCTTTAGAAGCCAAGCTATTTGAGCGCGGTCACTTAAGTTATCGTCTAGACGGCGATAACATCCGTTTTGGTATCAATAAAAATCTGGGCTTCTCTGCCGAGGATCGCACTGAGAATATTCGCCGTATTGGTGAGATAGCCAAGCTATTTGTCGACTCCAGTGTCATCGCTCTCAGCAGCTTCATCAGCCCCTATCGCGCTGATCGTGATCAGGTTCGTGCCCTGCACGACGAATCTGGCATGGCATTTATCGAAGTGTTTGTTGACTGCGCCCTTGAAGAAGCGGAGAAGCGCGATCCTAAAGGCCTCTATAAAAAAGCACGGGCCGGAGAAATTAAAAACTTCACAGGCATTGATGACCCTTACGAGGCACCTGAGTCTCCTGAAATCCACCTACACACCGACCAGATGAGTCTAGACGCTGAGGTTGATCTACTGATCGACTATTTGGAAGAGCGCGGCATTTTGGCTGCTTAAATAGAGAGTTAATGATGATCAAACCCCATGGTTCAGATGTATTAATGCCCCTTTATGTGTCTGACGACGCAGCAAGGGAACAACTACTCAAAGAAGCTGAGGCTCTGCCTTCGCTCTTACTCAACTCAGCTGCCGCCGCCAACGCTGTAATGTTGGGTGCGGGGTATTTTAACCCTCTGCAGGGCTACATGAATTTAGCGGACGCTCTTGCGGTCGCTAAAGACATGCACACCACTGATGGGCTTTTCTGGCCTGTGCCCGTCGTTAACTTAACCAATGAAACAGGCATAGCAGCCGG
>QXYP01000301.1 GCA_009886815.1 Halieaceae bacterium | reverse complement strand
CTCCATTCGTATTATCAACGTCATAACCAAAGCCGCTAAGCATTCGCTCAGTGTGGTCCCGAGTCGGTGCAGGCTCGGTAATTGACGTTCTGCCCCTTGCGTACAATCCTGCCAGCAGTACACATGATTTAACCTGAGCACTGGCGATGGGCAGATCGTAGTGAATTCCCTGCAAGGATTGTCCTCCGGAAATCACCAACGGAGGCCGTCCCTCAGACAAAGCATCAATGCGGGCACCCATTTTGGACAGGGGATTGATCACCCTTCCCATAGGCCTTTGCATCAGCGAAGCATCACCCACAAGTTCAGAATCGAAAGTTTGACCGGCTAAAATACCTGCAAAAAGGCGCATACCCGTGCCAGCATTACCCAAATCCAAGGCTTGATCAGGAGCCTTCAGTCCGTGTAAACCAACACCTGTAATCGTCAAACTTCCCGCTTCGGGGCCTTCTATGGCCACTCCCATCTGGCGAAAAGCCGCAATGGTCCTTAGGGCATCTTCGCCTTCGAGGAATCCAGCGACAGCTGTTACACCCTCTGCCAAGGACCCCAGCATCACGGCGCGGTGAGACATTGACTTATCTCCAGGCACGCGATGTTCACCCGTTAACTGGCCTCCAGGCTGCACAACAAACTTCATGAAAGATCTCGTCCTTTGTCAGCGTCTTCAGTTAACTGTGCACCCGCACTGGGGTCTAAAGGGTTCAGCACCCGATCATGCTCACGTCGAACCGAGCGGCAGATTGCAAAATAACGCTCAAGCTCTTCACCATCACCGCTGGCAATCAGTGCTTTGAGCACAGACAGCTGATCTTCTACCGCCGTCAATGCATCAATCAGAGACCCTTTATTGGTAAGCGCCACGTCGCGCCACATCACAGGATCTGACGCGGCTATTCGGGTCATGTCACGCAGTGCACCGCCACCATGGCGCATAGGATTTAAAGGGTCATTTGCCAAAGCCATGGTCAGTGCATAGGCCAGCATATGAGGTGAGTGACTACTCGCAGCAAGCGCCGCGTCGTGATCTGTGGCGGACATAACCGTCACCCGTGATCCAACGCTCTCCCACATCGCGGTCACCCATTTAACGGCCTCGGGGTCTGTGGAGGCATCCGGCGTCAGAATAGCCTCTCGCCCGACAAAGAGGTCAGCTCTAGCCGCCATCACACCACTGTTTTCGGAGCCCGCAATGGGGTGTCCTGGCACAAACCGGGGGTAACTCTCAGGCATTTGATCAATCACCCAACCTTTCATACTGGCCAAGTCGGTAATAATGGGCGTCGCATTTAGGGCCTGCAGTTGACGGGGTAACGTCGCCAATAGCTCCCCCGTCGAAATCGGTGGCGCGCCGATCACAAGCACATCAGCCCCTGCAATGGCCTGGCTGAGATCTAGGTCAAAATCGTCGATTACGCCCAGTGCCAAGCCACGCTCAAGACTGGGGGCCCGGGGACCCCAAGCGGTGATCTTACCCACCCAACCGTTACGCTTAAGTGCAAGGGCCAGGGACCCGGATATTAATCCAAGCCCTAAAAAGACGACCTTTGCGGTATTTAGAGATGCCACGGACTCAGAACGCTAGATGGGGGCACAAGGGTAAGAGCCCAGCCGTTTGAGCATAATCGACTGCTCTTCAAGCTCGTTCATAATTTGATCGACGATTTGATCCTCGAGATGCCCCTCAAATTCAATGTAAAACACGTACGTCCATTTTTCGGTTTTTGAGGGCCTAGAATCTATGCGGGTCAAACTAATCCCCGCATCTTCAAAGGGTCTCAGCAAATTGAGAAGGGCTCCGGGGCGATTGCGACTGGCAATAATGACTGAGGTTTTATCTTGACCACTGGCGGGAACAAAGTCGCGCCCTAACACCAAAAATCGCGTCGTATTACTCGCGTAATCCTGAATCGATACCTCGCGCTTTTCTAGGGTATACATCTCAGCGGCGATATCCCCCGCAATGGCCGCCACGCCCTCTTCAAATTGTGCTCGTCGAGCGGCTTCGCCATTGCTAGCCACCTGCTCCAGAGGCACCTGCGGTAAATGGGTTTCCAGCCAGGTTCGACACTGAGCCAAGGCCTGGGGATGACCGCAAATCTTAGTGATATCACCGTCACCTGTGGCTTGACCCACGAACAAATGGTGAACCACAGGCAGCTCAACTTCGCCCACAATGCGTAAAGGGGACTCAAGAAAACAATCCAGCGTTTGTCCGATCATGCCCTCCGTAGAATTCTCTACAGGCACCACGCCGAAATCGCAGCGGCGTTCTTCCACCTCTCTAAATACGCCTTGTATTGAAGATTGCGCATGAGGCAAAGCAGATTGGCCAAAGTGTTTGCGGGCTGCGGCCTGGGTATAGGTACCTACCGGGCCCAAAAACGCCACCGTTAAGGGGTTCTCAAGCGCCAGACAGCTGGACATGATTTCGCGAAAAATCCTAGCCATGTAGTCGTCGGGTAACGGCCCAGGGTTCCTTTTCTGAATAGCACGAAGCACCTGAGCCTCGCGTTCAGGACGATAAAACAGCGGCGAGGTTTGGGTATCGGCTTGGACAGCAGCAAGTTTGATTTCGGCAACTTCTTGAGCACAACGCGCGCGGTCACTAATTAGAGACAGCAATTGCCCATCGATATCGTCGATACGAGCCCGAATGGTTTCAAGTTGCTCATCAGTCGCCATAGCTTAACCGTAACGTTGCTCAAACTCGGACATAAAAGAACACAGCGCTTCAACCGCCGCTTCTGGCACCGCATTGTAAATGCTCGCTCGCATACCCCCCACCGAACGATGTCCCTTCAAATTGGTCAAACCCGCCTGCTCTGCCTCATCAAGAAATACCGTATCGAGTGCGGCATCAGCCAGGGTAAAGGGCACGTTCATCCAAGACCTCGCCGACTCATCGACAGGGTTACTATAAAAACTGGAGTTATCAATCTGGCCATAAAGTCGCGCAGCTTTTCGCGCATTGATGGCACCCATCACCTCTAGCCCCCCCATAGATTCAAGCCATTCAAAAACCAAACCCGTCAAATAAACAGCAAAGGTTGGGGGCGTGTTATACATTGAGCCATTAGCCGCGGCGGTGTCCCAATTCAGCATTGCAGGACAACTGGGCCTAGCTCGGCCAAGAAGCTCCTTACGAACCAACACCAAGGCCAATCCAGCTGGGCCAATATTTTTCTGGGCACCGGCATAGATAACACCAAATTGGGTGACATCGATAGGACGCGACAATAAAGTCGAGGACATATCGGCGACCAGAGGTGAGCCAACCTCAGGAATCGTGGAAAACTCTAGCCCGCCAATGGTTTCATTAGGGCAATAGTGAAAATAGCGGCCCCCGGATATCGACCAGTCATCGCTCGGGGGAAGTGACATAAAGTTGTCTGCGCTACCATCTGCGACACAGTGAGCATTGACGAATCGGGCGCCCTCGGCAAACGCTTTTTTAGACCACTGGCCGGTGACTAAATAGTCGGCATTGTCGGCTTCTAAACTCAAATTAAGCGGCACAGCGGCAAATTGCTGACTCGCGCCGCCCTGCTGAAACAACACCGCGTAGTCGTCGGACACACCCAGCAAGCGCCTCAACCGAGCTTCTGCCTGCTCCATAACGTCTATAAAGGCTTTGCTGCGATGGCTTAGCTCCATAACGGAGGCGCCTTGCCCCTGCCATTCAAGCATTTCTTCCTGAGCTTTTGCCAGCACCGCCTCAGGTAGGGCCGCAGGGCCAGCGCAAAAATTATGGACTCGAGACACGATTCAAGACTCTCCAGTATCTCCGTTAGCCGCCGACACCTCAGATTCAGGGGCATCGGCAGATTCTGCCATGTCTTCGACGGGCACAGCGCCGTCGTCCTCAACAATTCGGCTCAGGCGCACCAACTTTTCGTCGTCGCGGGTTTTGATCACTCGAACGCCTTGTGTGTTTCGGCCCAGCGTCGATATTTCCTCAACCCGAGTTCTAACCGCCGTGCCCTGATCTGAGATCAACATAATTTCATCGCTAGCGGAAACTTGCACGGCGCCTACGAGCGGACCATTTTTAGCGTTTGTCGCCATGGCAATCACGCCT
>QXYP01000300.1 GCA_009886815.1 Halieaceae bacterium | reverse complement strand
GCCGCGGCTAACTCCATCAATTCAGGGTCCCAACCAAAGGACCGGGTAATGCGCTGATCTCCCTCTTGACTAAGAATGGACCATGACAGGGCCTGGGGCGGGCCATTCTGCCAGTACAAGGCCTTTTTCTGAATTGGCTCCCCAACAAATAAGGGCCACAGATTACGACCCGGGAGTCCGCCACTCGTATGACCAGCAACCAGTGACTCGAGGGTTGGAAAATAATCGAGGTAAGACACTGTTTCATCGATCACCACATTTTTTGGAATCACCTCTGGCCACCGCATGAGTAAGGGCGTGCGCAACCCGCCCTCAGTAAACGTATTCTTGGCGCCTATAAAGGGCTGATTACTCGGCAAGTGCTTCTCGGTTCCCCCGTTGTCACTAACCACAATAACAAGCGTCGATCGTGTTAAATCAGACGCATCTAAGGTTGCGAGTACACGCCCTACAGCCGCATCGACCTGCATGAGCATGGCGTTGTATTTACCCTCAGGCGTATCGGGAAATTTACTGGCGAAGCGTGTTGCCGGTGTGAGTGGGGTATGGGGAAGGTAGGTCCAATAATTGATAAACCAAGGTTGCTCTTGGTCCTTTACCCGGCCCAGCAAATCAATTGCCTCCTCAACCAAAATATCACTCAGATGCCCAGTGTGCTTTTCAAAAGCCCCGTTATCTCGTTGCAATAATGGATTCACGTAGGTGGGTCGCTTTAAGTTGTAGCCGGCATCTGTATGCGGACCGCGCAGCAAAAATTGGTCGAGAAAACCAAAAAAGCTATCAAACCCCTGCTGGATAGGCCAAGCCTGCTCGCTGACAAAACCCAGGTGCCATTTACCGACGTGGTGGGTGGTGTAGCCCGCCCCGCGCAGCATGTCAGGCATTGTGATGACCTCCGGTGAAATACCCCTGCCGGCAGGACGAAACCCCAGTGACGCCGGATAGCGACCCGTTAAAATACCGGCTCTCGTTGCAGAGCAAGTGCTATCCACGTAGTTACGGGTAAAACGAGCGCCCTGAGCCGCTAATTGATTAAGATTGGGGGTATGGCCCACAGTCGCACTATTGGCGCCCAGATCGTTGAAGCCCAAGTCATCCAAAACGATGAACAAAATATTGGGGCGAGGACGCTCCTTCTCACCACTATCACTGACCACCGTGGCCGCGTTCAAAGCAGATGACGCAAGCAGCGCAACAAATAAAAACACAAAAGAAAGCAGCGCCTCGCGGGGCATAGAAATGATCAAGAGGTCAAATCGATGGCCGTCTACCTCAGCCGCCACCATCGTTAACCTGTTCGGTGCTTTTACCCTGCCCGCCTTTCGCTTTTTTATTGGCAACCATTGCCTTAAATTTGGTCGCTTGTCGCCTCGCCTCAAGAAAATGGGCCGCATGAACATAGAGCTGTCTTAATTTTTGATGCTCTTCCTCATTACCCGAAAACAAAAGGTCAAGAAGCTGATTATTTGTGTCGGCACCACCCGGTTTTCGCAAAACTCCCAAGCCAAAGCCATGGTTGAATCTAAAAATCTCCGGCTCAGTTTGCAGCAACTCGTCAAAAAACTTCCAAGCCCCAAAGTCTTTTATTCGGGCCATAACATCATGAAATAAAATAATGCCTCCTGGCCTGACCTTGGGGTACCAATTGGTGAAGTCTTCCTTAACCGCCTCATAAGTATGTAATCCGTCGATATGAAGCAAATCCACTGAACCGTCACTAAAGTGTGCCAGCGCATCGTTGAAGTAGGTACGCATTAAATAGGCAATGCCGCGATAGTGATCCCGTGCATAAGTTGCCACGTCATTATAGATCGAATCGTCATATCCCTCGGTATGAGCATCACCCTCCCAACAGTCAATGGCATAAGCCACTCCATCTACATCATGCTCTACCATAGCCTGACAGAACGTGAAGAATGACAGCCCGTTATAAACACCCAATTCAACGACCATTTTGGGAGAAATCGCCTCAACTAAATCGTAGGCAAAAGGCAAATGATCTACCCAAGTACTAAAGACCATACGTTTGGGTTCAAAACGCTGTAACGAGGAGGGGAAATACACTCGAGGCTCCATAAAACTCAACTTATCCGTGGCACAGAACGCAGATAATCACCAGGGCTAGCCTGAGCAGTTTGTGGCTCCGACTCTTGGCTTGACGTGCGAATAAAACGCATCACTTGGGGCGGTGTCTCACCCAAAAATATGGGATTGGTTTCTGGTGACTGAAAAGACTTACCGCGAAGCGCTCTGTATTGACTCTGGAATTGGCCAATGAGCGATTCCCTAGCCTGTCGCTCAATACCACCCGTGGTCACGCCACCATGAAACTGGTGAAAGGTACCCTCACCAATGAGCACAACATGAGCAACACCCGGCAATTCACAGGCACGCCGGTAGCAGTCAAGATTTACAAGCCCGCCACCCATATGATCAAAACGTTCATCCATTCCCCCAAGCTCTTGCCATAAGTGCTTCGGTAGGCTGATGCAGTTGCTCTCACTATGCTGACGAAATAGCCCTGCGGCACAAGACCCGCTAAAACAAGCAATATCAAACAGGCTGTACCCGCTTCGCGGCCACTCGATGGAAGCCAGTAATCGAGATTCCTCAACAACGCCGTAACCCTGCTCTACCGAGCGCTGTTGCAGCTGCCTTCCCAAATGGTAACCGGGAACAGTCACCACAGATTCAGACTGTAAACGATGACCTCGTAACAAATTCTTAACCAGGCCCGGTGTCACCATTCTGGCCCCATCGATCAGAAGCGCAATGTGGCTTCGTCGGGACAGGTTTATGCCGTAGTTGGCAGCAAATACCGGCGTGGGGTGGGTCTCTTCACGCAGGTGGTAACTAAAGTTGGCCGGCAAAGATTGAATAAAGTCGGCGGGTAAATTATTGGCCGACTGGTTCTCGACAATAATGACGTCATAGTTCGCTTCCTTAACGCCATGCTGATATTGGCTGGTTAAGGAATAAAGCGTTTTCTTCGCCTGCTCAGGCATGTTGTAGACGACAACAACTAAGGCAACGCCGGGCTTGAAGCGTCTGCCAACCAGTGTTTGCCACTTTTTGTACAAACTATGGAGCCAATTTCCTGTCATAAAATTTACTCGGCTATTTTTTTTAGTATTTTATACAGCCCTGAAATCTGCCAGCCTAAACTCTGTACGCCGTCTCCCTTTGCGGTCCGCAGCTTAGAGTCATAAAACTGACTGTCTTTACTTTCATCATGCAAACCCTGCTGTGCCAGTATTTTTTTGAGCTTTCGCTTAAACAGGCTTTCCTCATCGTCAAAACACAG
>QXYP01000030.1 GCA_009886815.1 Halieaceae bacterium | reverse complement strand
TGCGACGGTTGTTTGAGAGTCGTTGCCACTAAGTGGCGCCTTCTCTCATCCCCCTGCACTAGGAGAAGTCTCCAAGTGCAAAGCTAGGTGCCGATTTTAAGGTCGGCGTGAGATGACTAATTTCCAGCAGTCATCCCTTGGTCACTACTGCCCGCATTTGCCTGTGCGGGCATGTCCTCAGTTATTTCCTCAGCAGCTGCTTCTGTCTCAGAAGCTGGCGCCGTCTCTTCTTTCGGTTCTAGCAGCGTTGTACGCGCTAGGTTCGGATAGTCTTTCACCATATTGGCGCCAAGCATGGGCTTATAAGCCCCTTGGTGGCAGGTGGCGCAGTTCACCTTAAGGGGATCTCCCATGGGCCCTTTACGGTGGTCCGGCAACCAGTCAGTGGTCTGATTGACATACTTGGTATTCATTTCTCTGACCATCCGAATCCCATGCCATGCGCGTACTCTTGCCGGAGAGCTTTGCTCCCAATCGTAGAACGCTCGAGTGTTATGACAGTGCGTACAGTTCACGCCTAGAGAATCAGAAAAATGCATCATCAAGCTGTAGATGTATTCTGTTTGCTTGACCGACGATCGGTTGCCATTGGGTAGGGCGGTTTGGCCCGCAACCCGCCACGGCAGTGTTGCAGCGTCCTCTTCATCACCTTCTAGGTATGGGGTCAAAGGATCGTTGGGTAAGGAGCTATACGCGGCTGTCACTGAGGCAATATTTTGACCTGCCGTCATGATGCCTGGGGCATGGGGCCGTCCGGGATCGGTGGCCCACACATACTCAGGGATGTTTTTCCCACGGTGACAGGTATAGCACGTTACACCTGCGCCCCCGACGTGGTCGCCCCATTCAACATTGGCTTGCTGGGTCATTAAAGTCATGACTCTGGCAACGCGCTTGGTGTACTTGGTGTCGTACTGAAAGCCTTCTGCCACATGACAGTAGTTACACCCCTCTTCGGGAGAGATCCATTCGGTCATGGCGGCCATCAGGCGGGTGAATTCCCCAACACTGAGATCACCCAGAACCTGTACGTTTTGATAAATATCGCCGGCTTTGGGTCCGACAGCAGGAACGGGCGGTTGAGGGGTAGGAACCTGGTTTGCCGCAACAGTCGCTGCCAGAGTTTTTGGATTAGCGACCAATTCCATTCCTACACCACGATAGCCTAGCTGGACAGTTTCTGGTGGTGGCTTTTCACAGCCGGTCACCAACAAGCTGCCAGCGAGAACCATTACAGTGGCGCGAATAAACTGAGGTAATTTCATGGGTTCGCCTCCATCATAGGATCAACGACAGGTACCGCGTCGATAACAGGGTAAGCCGGTGCAATACCGTGCTTCACACCCCAGAGATACCAGTTTTCTACAACTGTTCCGGTGAGCAGAATGCCTATGCCACCGGTTATTACGGTTAGCACAGCAAACCACCAAGCCCAGCGGTGGATAGATTCCATGGAGGCGTTGAAGCCCATGCACCAGCGCCAGTACAGCATGGACCTTTCACCAGCCGTGCCGATATCAGTAACCTGATCAATCTCGCGATCGCCGCCGTAGCGACTTACCGCCAAAATCGTGGCACCGTGCATGGCGAATAAAATAGCCGATCCGTAAAGGAAGACGATTGAAAGCATGTGGAATGGGTTGTAGAACAAGTTGCCGTAACGCATTGAGAAGGCAGCCGTCCAATCCAGGTGCGGGAAGATGCCAAAGGGCACAGCTTCACTCCAGCTTCCCATGAGAATGGGGCGGATAAAACCAAGCACCAGGTACAACCAGATAGCCGCAGCAAAAGCCCACGCTAGGTAGTTGCTCATGCCCAGGTTTCTGGAAATGGTAAAGGTTCTCCACCACCAAAGGAATATCGATGCGGTGAGGAAAAATCCGGCTATTAACCACCAGCCACCGTCGTTAAGGGGTGGAATACTCAGTCCATAGGCGGGGGGTGGCGGCTCTAGAGCTAGCCACGGCAGTTGGCGCATGAACTCGATGGGATCCCAGTTAACCGAGGCCCACATGTTGAGACCAATGATCTCAAAGGCTATGAAGCCGCACAAAAAGGCGAAGAAGCCTGACGGGCCCAAGTAAATTGGGCCAATCTGTGCATCACCAAGCTTGCCCGCTATCCAGCTGTGAATGGGTCCACCCATTCGATGCTCTTCATCCTTGCCGATGGGCACTCCCGGATAATCGGGAGCGTCGGCCTGAACCTGTGTGAAAATATTCTGATATTCAATCATGATTCAGTCTCTCCTCAGTTCCAGATGGGCAGTTCAAGCCACCAGTTCCACCATTCCGGCCATCCTCTAGTCCAGAAGGGGCCGCTGATCACGATGCACACTGCGCTCCAGAAGGCCGCGCCCAGTGCTACGAATAGACCTAAGCGGTGAATGCCAAGGGCACCAATGGAGTAACCGATATCATCGCGGAAAAATGTATTTTCATGCTCGCCAGTCTTCACCTTCTCGCCATCTCGCGGGTCGGTGGCCATCAGGATCAAAGATCCGTGCATGGACAACGCCATTGCCGTCGTGAAGAAGAATGTAATTGCGATCATGTGGGCTGGGTTGTAGTGAAAATGCAAAAATTGGTAGCCGACGTTTGAGACCCAATCGAGATGGCTAAGAATGCCGTAGGGGAAGCCGTGACCCCATGCACCGAGAAGCATGGGGCGAATCACAACTAAAGTAACGTAGGCGAGAACGGCGTAGCTAAAGGCAAAGGGAATGTGCAGACCCATGCCTAGTTTCCGCGCAATTTCTGCTTGTCGGAGTATCCAAGAGACAAAGGCACCGATCGCGCAAATGGTAATCAATTGCCACGCGCCTCCTTCTGCGAAGGGGGCAACCCCTAAGCCATATGATAAGTCGGGTGGTGCAATGCTTATGCGCCAAACGTTCCAGGTGTCACCCATGGATGCGCCGACCAAAATAAGCGCAGTGCCAAGTAAGGCGAAGAAGGCAGTGCTGACTCCGAAGAAGCCGACGTAAAATGGCCCCACCCAGAAGTCAAAGAGGTCTCCTCCAACCAGCGTGCCACCCCTGACACGGTACTTCCTCTCAAAACTCAGTAATGACATGTCATGTCCCTCAATCCCTGTGCGTCGCTATCCATTGCGCGCCATCGGTTATTACTTCTCGGTAGGTACGACCTTCCCGGCCGTCCCTGTTGTTCAGACGTGCATGAAGGCGTAGGGAACCACGCCGTATGCTGCCTTTTTAGCTGCTTGAAAACAGCTTTCATCGGGTGAAGCATGGGCCACTGACTGAAACGTCAGGCGACACACCACTGCACCTATGAAAAACCAGCAGAAGGCTACGCTAAGCAGCAATCGAAATTGCAGTTGCTCGCCCAATGATTGCTGATGTCCTTTTTGACCTGATGAATGATTCATCGTATTTCTCCCTCGCGCTCAGGCTGCATGACCGGTCTTGACTTCAAGACCTGCACGCAGCACATGTTCTTTACTCACGGTTTCAGCACCTTGGTGCCTCGCGGCATGTTCTGCAGCATCTCGGATCCTTTTTGCCGCAGAAATTCGTACCAATATCGGTTGCTTGGCAACCAGTGTTTCCAGTGTTTTTTCAGCCTCATCAGCCCAGCGCAGTGCTGCTCGCGCGGGTGTTGCTTCGACGGCATCCATTTCGGTGCCCAATGGCAGAATGTTGAACAAGGCATCAAAGAGGGCGTTGCAGACTTCCTGCAGCAAATAGCTGGCACCGCTGTACCCCATAAAAGGCGTTCCCGTATGGCGTCGAATAATCGTGCCGGGAAGCGATGCTGGAATGTAAATGCTCTTTCCGCCCAATTCGGCGAGGTACATGCGCTCGTTGTAGCTGCCGAACAGAATGAGTGGTGATGTATCGGCTATCGTTTGCCGTATGGTTTCATTGTCAGGTTTGACGCCGGCTTTACGAGAAAAGTGGAAGGCGCAGGGCAGCCCCAGTTCGTCTTCAAGAAAATGTCGTACACCCCGGGTGTAGGTTTCGGTTGCCGAGATGCCAAAATTTGCGGTGCCGAAAAAATCTTGTGTGACTGAGCGCCAAAGATCCCAGACGGGCTTCAGGGTGGTATGGCGCTCCTGCTCGATAAACGGCTCAGGATCCAACCCGAGTTCCTCGCCCAGTGCGCGTAAAAATTTGGTGGTGCTGTGCAGCCCAAAGGGTGCCTGAAACCAGGGCTTTTCTAGAGCCTGACAGAGCTTCGAGCCAAATTCTCGGTACATACACACGTTGGCGTCGGCATCTCCTAGAGAGGGGATATCATCGAGGTGACATCCCAAAGGAAATACACGATTGACTCGTGCACCCATGCCCTCGACTAATCGAACAATCTCGGCTTGGTCTGATGCAGTGTTGAAATAACCGTAGGCGGGGCCGATGATGTTGACCAAAGGTACGGCATTTTCCTTGGCGGCTTTTCGCTTCTTCTTTTTACCGCCGTACTGATCCCACAGCCAGACTAGGGCGCGATCGGCACTCTGCCACTGATCCTCGTCGATGGTTCTGGGGAGAAAACGCTTTATGTTGGTATCTGCGGGGGTGACACCGCCGCCAATCATTTCTGCAATGGATCCGGTCACGACGACGCTTGGGCGCTCTGCATCTAAGGTTTGATGGGCACGGCGCAGGGCGCCCTCGGTGCCCTTTTGCCCCAACTCCTCTTCGGCCAGTCCAGTGACAACGATAGGTAATTCGTGGGGTGGAAGTCCGTCGGTGTAATGGAGCACCGAGGTCACAGGTAGGTTTTCACAGCCTACTGGGCCATCAATAATAACTTGCAGTCCTTTTACTGCCGTAAACACATACACGGAGCCCCAGTAACCGCCAGCCCTGTCATGGTCGAAGACAAGCATCAGGCAACCTCTCTCGTTTTGAGAAGGCCAGACCGGTTAATCGTGTCTTCAGTCCAAACGCCGGCAGCATCACCTGAGCCCACGCCCTCAAAGAATGAGTCCATGGCGTCAAAGCGCGATTTGTTATTCACGGCAGTGTTAATAACCTGGCTGAGCGAACCCGCTCCAGCAGGGCCCATCAATGGTCGAGCAGAAATTAAGTTGGTGAAGTACAGTGAAGGGACGCCTTTTTGCTTCGCGTGTTGCACGACCGGCGTGGTGCCAATGGCAAGATCGGGTTCAAAGGCATCAACGGCACAGAGGTCATCCTCCAGTGATGCGCGAAACTTGACGGTTACGCCATGGGCTTCAAGCCATTCTTTATCGTGAGCATTCCATTGCGTACCGGGACAGGCACTGCCCACGTAACGTAGGTCAGCGCCACTTTCGACGAGTAAGCGGCCGACAAGTAATTCGGAGCCCTCATAACCCGACAGGGTCATGCGTGCTTTGATGGGGTTTGCAGCAATGGCTTCAGTAATAGACTGACGTAAAGTGTCGCGATGCTTGGCTATGACCTCGGCTGGGGTGCCCAGCGCCGATCCTATCGCGGTGAGCCATTCTGCCGTACCTTCCGCGCCGACAGGGGCTGAGCCAATAACCGGTTTGCCTGCGGCGGCGAACTCTCGATTACAGGCGCTGTAAAAAGGATGAAGCATGGCGACTAAGCTGCTGTCTAAAGCGGCATAGAGCTCTCGCCATTCCCGCGTGGGAACAACGGGACCAGCACTTGCTCCCAGCGGCGCTAGCAATCGGTCAATCACAATGGCGTCGACGGGGAAAATCTCACCCAAAAGCGCAATTGAGGGCTTGCTGTCCCGAGACTCTAGGCTGTTAGGTCGCGCGACAGGACCTGCGGTTACTTCAGTGCGTGCATATTTCAGCATGGCAGCAGCCAACACATCTTTTGCTTCAGCATGTGTTGGCACGCCAAAGCCCGGCACATCAATGCCGATGATCCGCACACCATTAATGGCTTTCGGTAATAGATCTAATGGAACGCCAGATGCGGTGGGTACACAAAGGTTAATGACAACCACTGCATCGTATTTATCCGGGTCAGCCAGGGTATGAACTGACTCTCTAATATCTTCAAAGAGTTTGCCGGTAACGAGGGACTCAGAATCAAAGGGCACGTAGCCTACGGTACGACGCGCACCATAAAAGTGTGAGGTAAACGTTAAGCCGTAGACACAACATGCTGAGCCGCTCAGAACGGTCGCCGTGCGCTGCATTCTCAGGCCAACCCTTAGGGACCCAAACGCAGGGCACATGCTCTGAGGCTGATCGTGAGGCCCTACGGGGTAGTCTTTAGCGTACTGATCGAGTGTTTCTTGATTGGCCTTACCTGCTGCTTCATCACGCAGGGCTCGAGAGCCGCCCGCACAACCCGGTGCATCGGTGGCATCTTCTGCCACCAGTGGAATGGTCTCTGGGCTCTTTGTT
>QXYP01000003.1 GCA_009886815.1 Halieaceae bacterium | reverse complement strand
CCCATCGTTATTTTCATTGCGATCAATATCATTCAAATAGCCCTAGGTCATATGGCCACAGCAGCAGGTCTTCCCCTGCAGCTGGTGATAGGAATCTAGCAGGTGTCTGGCGCTGAAGAAGTTGGCCTTGTAACACCGATACGAGAGGTTTTCTCCGAAAATCTAGCCCTCGCCTCGGGACAAACGCTGGCGGGCTTTGAGCTCATCACGGAGACTTACGGCCAGTTAAATTCTCAGCGCAGTAATGCCGTATTAATTTGCCATGCGCTCAGCGGTAATCACCACGCCGCTGGTCGCTACAACCACTCCGATCCAAAACCGGGTTGGTGGGACCTGCATGTCGGCCCCGGAAAAGCGATTGATACAAACCGTTTTTTTGTGGTGTCACTCAACAATATTGGGGGTTGTGACGGCAGTTCGGGCCCCAACACAATGAACCCTGAGACTCAGCAGCCTTGGGGGCCTAACTTCCCACAGGTCAGCGTCAATGATTGGGTCACCACGCAAGCCCTGCTGGCTGATAGGTTGGGCATTGACAGCTGGGCTGTGGTCGTTGGCGGCAGTCTGGGCGGCATGCAAGCCATTCACTGGGCGGTGCATTATCCGGAGCGCGTGCGCAACTGTGTCGCACTCGCAGCAGCCCCCAAACTCACGGCCCAAAATATTGCATTCAACGAAATCGCCCGCCAGGCCATACTTTCAGATCCAGATTGGCTAGCCGGCTATTACCAGCAAGAAACCGTGACGCCCACCCGGGGCCTATCTCTGGCTCGGATGGTAGGGCACCTCACTTACATGTCGGCAGACGGCATGAGCGATCGCTTTGGTCGAGATACCCGGGAGATGCCCTCAGACGCGATCAACGCCGGAGAAATGGTATTTCAAGTAGAAAGCTATCTTCGCTACCAAGGTAAGCAGTTTTCTACGCGCTTCGACGCCAATACCTACCTGTTAATGACGCGCGCCTTGGACCGCTTTGATATCGCTGCCGATTTTGATGACTCACTCAGCGACGCTATGGCGGCGACAACCTGCCGCATGCTCATCACCGCTTTCTCCAGTGACTGGCGCTTCTCCCCGGCCCGTTCCAGAGAGTTGGTCGATGCATTGCTCGCTTCAGGGCGGCCTGTCAGCTACGCTGAAATTGAAACGGACGCCGGGCACGATGCGTTTTTACTTGACGAACCCCGCTATACAGGGCTTTTTACCGCCTGGATGCAGCAGGTGGTGATCTAATGCGCTACGACCTCACACAAATTGAATCTTGGATACCCGAGGGAAGTCGCGTATTAGATTTGGGCTGTGGTGATGGCGCCTTCCTGAATCGACTGCAAGAAACGCGTCGCGTGCAGGGCATGGGACTCGAACTTGACCCGGAAAACCTTATTGCCGCCACGCAGCGTGGGGTTGATATCTTGCAACAAGATATGGATCAGGGCCTGAGCAATTTTCCCGAGAGTAGCTTTGACATTGTGATTCTAGCCCATGCTCTGCAGGTCCTTCACAGGCCCGATAAGGTGTTGCAGGACATGGTTCGAATTGGACGCGAAGCCATTGTCACATTTCCTAACTTCGGCCACTGGCGGTGTCGCTTGCATCTTGGCCTAAATGGGCGGATGCCAGTATCGAAAGATTTGCCCTACCATTGGTATAACACGCCCAATATTCATTTCTGCACGGTTAAGGATTTTGAGGCTTTGTGCTCAGACCTTAATATCGCCATTATGGATCGGGATATCGTGTCGGGGCCTGTAGCCGCTCTGTTTAAGCAGTGGCTTCCCAACCTCTTTGGCTCAACCGCAATTTTTAGGATCAGAGCATGCGACTAAGCCTTATTTTGTTTATGGCGCTCTCGTTAATGTCGATGGGGGCTCAGGCACAGCAATCCGAGCGTTTCGACCGCTTCGAGCTCCATCGTAGTGTCGTCTATACAACGTTCTTATCCCCCGAGATTGCCGCAGAGTACGGTATAGCCCGGGGTGATTTTAAGGCCATCCTCACCTTGTCCGTAAGAGATGTCGACGCGGGCGAAACTGCGGGTCGGCCCATGCTAATAAAGGGCGAAACCTGGGACCTCATTCGGGGTGACACATTAGAGTTTAAAGAGATTCGCGAAAATAACGCGACCTACTACATCGCAGACTTCGAGTTCATAGACCGCGAGTGGCGTTTCTTTGAATTTGACTTCCGACCCGAAGGAAGTGACCAAACCTACCATTACAAGTTTAAGACTCAACTGTGGAAACAAACCGAAGGGTGATCCGGTGACCGGCAGTAACAACATAACTGTGCTCGCCAGTGGCAACCTGGGAAAGCTCAAAGAGCTACAGGCAGCCATGTCAGACACAGGCCTTAAGTTGCAACCCCAAAGCGACTTTGCCGTACCCGAGGCGGAAGAAGATGGTCTGACCTTCGTCGAAAATGCGCTAAAAAAGGCCCGCAATGCCGCGCTTCATACGGGCCTACCGGCCTTAGCAGACGATTCCGGTCTAGTGGTTCCGGCTCTGGGTGGTGCCCCGGGTATTCACTCAGCACGATTTTCTGGTCAGGGCGATACGCAAAACAATGAAAAGCTTTTGCAGGAAATGCTTCCCCTGCACGGACAAGACCGCAAGGCCTGGTTCGTGTGTGTGCTGGTTAAAATAGCGAGCGCCAATGACCCAACGCCCATCATTGCTGAGGGTTACTGGCATGGCCACATTGCAAAATTGCCCTCAGGAACATCGGGGTTTGGTTATGACCCCTTATTTCAGGTAGACGAATCAGGCCGAACCGCTGCACAACTTAGCCGCGCAGAGAAGCAAGCACTGAGTCATCGTGGCCAAGCCGTGCGAATACTACGCCAAAAACTTGAACACTAATCTGATTCCATTAGCCCTTTACGTTCACCTACCTTGGTGTGAGCGAAAGTGTCCCTACTGTGATTTTAATTCTCATGAACAGTTCGATAGCCATCTAGAGGACGGCTATATCGATGCGTTACTGACCGACCTGCGACAACAGCGCCTTAAAGCCCCCTCAAGGCCTCTTTTCTCGGTCTTTTTGGGCGGAGGAACACCGAGCTTATTCAGCGGCCCCAGTATCGCTAGGCTGCTTAAAGGCATTGACCAGCTCTGGGGTATTGGCTCAGGGGTTGAAATTACCATGGAAGCCAATCCCGGTAGTGCTGAGGCCAAAAGATTTGCTGCGTACCGGAGTGCCGGTGTTAACCGCCTCAGCTTAGGCATTCAATCCTTTGCTGACCCACAGCTCGCAGCCCTAGGGCGGGTTCATGACAAGGCTCAAGCGATTCAGGCCATTCATTTGGCAAAAAGCCATTTCAACCGTTTTAATCTCGATATTATGCACGGCTTGCCGAACCAAACGGTGGGGGCGGCTCTTGACGATTTAGACCGGGCCATCGACGCCTCCCGCGGGCATATTTCCTGGTACCAATTGACCATTGAGCCCAACACCACCTTTTGGTCACGACCGCCGACACTCCCTCACGACGACATTCTCACAGATATTCAGGATGCGGGAGAAGCTCGATTCAACGCCTCTGGCCTTACCCAGTATGAGGTATCGGCATGGGCCGGCCCGCAGCAGCGTTCCCAACACAATCTTAACTATTGGACTTTTGGAGATTACATAGGCATTGGTGCGGGTGCCCATGGAAAGATCACTGGGGATGATGGCTCGGTTGTTCGCACTCGTCGAAGCCGATCACCTCGAGATTATCTTGCCGGTGTCACCGAAGGCGTTAAGCCTCACTATCAGGAACTGCCAAATTCGGAGCTACCCATAGAATTTATGTTAAACGCGCTTCGTCTTAAAGAGGGCGTACCCGCATCACTTTTTAAGGCGCACACTGGCCTCGAATTAGCCGTTGTGAAGCCGCACATCGACCAACTTGTGGCGAGGGGCCTAATGTCGGATGACCGTGAAGTCATCGCGACGACGACCCATGGATTTAGATTTTTAAACGATGTGGTGGCCAGCTTCATGGATGACCCAGAAGAAGTGCTAGGCGCCCAGCTTCTCAAAGAGTAGGTCACGTACGCCATGGCCCAGTTTCGTGCCGCGGCGCTCAAATTTCGTCTCGGGACGCCAGGATGGGCGGAGAACGTAGTCACCCGTCTCTGCCGTATTGCGCAAGGTCGGCTCAGCCTGCAAGACCGTCAACATGTCCTCAGCATAGGGCATCCAGTCAGTCGCTAAATGAATCCGCCCACCCGGAGCGAGCAGCGCTGACGCCTTGGCAATAAAAGCAGGTTGTATCAGTCGACGCTTATGATGGCGCTTCTTGTGCCAAGGGTCAGGAAAAAAGATTTGCAGAATGTCTACCGAGCCCTTGGGAATGCACTCTTCAAATACAACCATAGCGTCTTCAGCATAAACGCGAATATTGGCTATATCCCGCTCCAAAGCCTGGCCGAGTAAGCGGCCAACACCTGGGGTATGCACCTCGATACCTAAAAATCGATCGACGGGCGCAGTCTCTGCCATAGTCAGCAGTGAATCACCCATCCCAAAACCGATCTCGACAATTCGTCGGCCCTGAGCCTCCCAATCTGACTCCCAATTCAGCCGTCCCGCAGACGCGGTTAGACCAAATCGAGGGAAACCAACCGACCAGCCCCGCTCTTGGCCTGCTGTCATTCTACCCGCCCGTAAAACAAAGCTGCGAATAGGTCGATTGAGGTCTTTCATGAGGACGGCGGCGTTGCCACGTTACTGCCCTTGGCCATCGCACACCCAAACAGTATTAGCCACGACGCCAGTAAAGCGACCCCGCCCACCGGCGTCACCGGCCCAAAGGCGCTGATGCTGGTTAACACAAGCAGATAAAGGGAACCCGAGAACAGGAGCACACCCGTGACCATCAACCCGCTGGCCAGCAACAGCCAAAATTGAAGTCGGGATGAATGGATACTCTGTTGCCAAGCCGATACCGCAAGGAGCGCGATGGCATGCAAAAGCTGATAATCCGCCGCCGTCTCCCAGGTGCTCATCTGCTCGGGCGTCACCAAATTACGTAGCCCGTGTGCACCAAACGCGCCGGCTGCTACACCCAGAAAGCCCAATAACGCAGCCATAGATCTTGGCCAACGGGGCGCTTCACCCACCACCTTTCGAAACTCAGATAACGAGTGAGTTTTTAAGCTTTTTCATTGCATTGACTTCCAGCTGGCGAATCCGCTCAGCCGACACACCGTATTCAGCGGCCAATTCATGCAACGTGGCTTTTTGTTCAGCCAACCAGCGCTGAGTCACAATATTGCGACTTCGCTCATCTAAACTGCCGATCGCGGAGCGCAATCTATCTTCACCGTCTCGAGCAGAATCTTCGGCCTCGATACAGCGGGCTGGATCAGTCGATATGTCGTCTAAGTACGCCTGTGGTGATTGCCAGGCGTCTTCGTCATCGGCATCAGTAGGAAGGTCGAAGGCGATATCACGGCTTGATAGACGGCCTTCCATACGTTGAACTTCAGCCTCATCAACGCCTAAATCTGCGGCGATCGCCCGGGTCTCTTCCGCACTCAACCAGCCCAGAGACTTCTTTGCGCTGCGCAAGTTGAAGAACAATTTACGCTGGGCCTTAGTCGTTGCTACTTTGACAATGCGCCAGTTACGTAAAATAAATTCATGCATTTCTGCTTTAATCCAATGCACAGCGAAGGAAACAAGGCGCACGCCTTTGTTGGGATCAAAGCGCTTTACCGCTTTCATAAGGCCCACATTACCCTCTTGAATAAGGTCTGCTTCGGCCAGCCCATAACCTGAGTAGCTGCGCGCGATGTGTACAACAAAACGCAGGTGAGCAAGTACTAACTCTCTCGCAGAGTCAACACATTCCTCATAATACAATTTTTCCGCCAGTGCTCGTTCACGCTCAACAGACAGGATCGGTATTCCGCTCACCGCCTGAACGTAGGCCGGCAAATTAGCCCCAGGGGTCATCAACATGACCGCCCCGTGACCCATGGCTACTGTTTTTCCTGATTCGGACATATCGTTATCCTCCTCCACTCGATACCTTATTTTAGCACTCTGCGTTAGAGAGTGCTAATCAAGGAAAAGTTCACTAACCGTGGAGAATGAAAAGCTATCGGGGCTCAAGCTCTCTAAGCTGACTCGTTGCAGCATGCCAGGCGCTGAGCAACCCTAGAGTCCCGCCGAGAAACATCATATTCAAAACGCCCATGATCCCCAGCCCGGTAAAACGCCGATCACTGTTGTAAAGCTGTAGCAGCTGATTAACCGGCTCAGATAAGTAGATGAAAAAAACGCCGACCATAATGGCGCCCAGTAACCCGCCGCCAAAGCCTGACCACAATCCGGTATATAAAAAAGGACGACGCGCATAAGCGTTATTCGCACCAATCAATTTAATCACAACAATTTCATCCCGACGGGCATCGATAGCAAGGCGAATCGTATTGGCCAAAATAAGAACAGCTCCCATCATCATGAGCAAGCCAATCCCCATCACGAGCCGCCTACCTGCTTGCAGTACGCCGGCTAATCGAGCCTGCCAAAGCGTATCAAACACCACTTGATCAACACCCCGCACAGCCTTTAATCCTTGAGCTAGCTCTGACAAGCCTTCCGATTCAACACTCACCAAGGGGTTAACCAGCAACGTATGGGGCAAGGGATTGTCCGGAATAGAATCCAGCAACCCCACCAACCCGGTATCAGCAGCAAACCTTGCCAGCGCTTGATCTTTGGGAATGAGCGTCACATCGCGCACATCAACCCGGCTCTCAACGCGACTTAGAATATCTTGAGCGCTGTTCAACGAGGTACCCGATTCGAGCAACACAGAAAAACGCGCCGGCGAGCGCATGTCGCTGGTCACCGCCTCAATGTTTTGTAAAATCACCAGCAGCGAGGCAGGCAACGCCAGTGCGATTCCCACCACGAGCCACGTCAGGCCTGTCGCTACCGGTACTCGTAGGGCACGCAGTAAACTGCTAGACGCTGCCTGCCGATGGTGATGTACCCATGAAACCACGGTGCGCCTAGGGGCAATGCCAAGCCCCGCCGCAGGCCTATTCATAGTCCGGCTCCTGCCAGGAGCCTACCGGTTTTTAACGTGACAATTCGGTGGCGTAGTCTAGAAATTAAAGCGAGATCATGACTCGCAACAATAACGGTCACGCCAACGCGATTAAACGCCTCGAATAACCCCATGATCTCTGCCGACAGCTGTGGATCGAGGTTACCTGTAGGTTCATCGGCAATCAAAAATCGGGGCCTTGCAACCACGGCTCGCGCAATACCCACTCGTTGCTGCTCTCCACCGGATAAAACCGCCGGATTGGCTTTCTCTCGCCCCAAAAGCCCCACCTTATCGAGGGCAGCCCGGGTTCTACGCTGAATATCACGGGGACGAAAACCGGCTATTTCCAGGGGTAGGGCTACATTTTCAAGAACTGACCTGTCGTAAAGCAGCTGATGATCTTGAAATACAATGCCGAATTCACCCCGATATCGGCCAATATTTCGACCTTTAATACGCGCTGTATCTCGACCGTCAACGCGCAGTGTGCCCATGGAGGCACGCTCAAGCAGCA
>QXYP01000299.1 GCA_009886815.1 Halieaceae bacterium | reverse complement strand
GGCCCATTAATAGGCAATTTTTCCCCAAAAATAAGGGGATGCATCTGCAAATTACTTTGGGTTAAAATGAAATGATAAGAAAAATGAAGACGTCAAAATAACTTTCGATCCCAAATCAATACCAAGAGGACCGCTCATGAGGAATCCAATGAATTTGCAACGCCGCCAACTGGCAACGGCTGTAGGCGCGGCGCTGATGCCAATGCTCGCCGCGACCACTGCTCAGGCACAGCTTGAGGAAGTGGTTGTTACCGCAACCAAACAGGAAGCCAGTTTGCAAGATGTCGCGGTGGCGGTATCTGCGTTGACTGAAGAGTCGCTGAACCAACGCGGCATTACTAACTTTTCTGATTACCTGATCGAGCTACCCAACGTGACGGCCGGTGGTGCAGGCCCGGGTCAATCAACCATGTACATCCGTGGTGTCGCTTCAACAACGCCTAACCTGACAACTTCAGGTGTTGCCGGTCTTAGCCCCAACGTGGCCATGTACCTTGACGAACAGCCTCTGAGCCAACCCGGTCGAAACCTTGACGTTTATATTGTCGACATGAACCGTGTTGAGGTTCTGGCAGGGCCCCAGGGCACACTGTTTGGCGCGAGCTCTCAGGCAGGCGTGGTGCGGCTAATTACTAACAAGCCTGATACCACCGAATTTTCCGGCAACATCAAAGCCGGCACGTCTTGGATGAAAGACGGTGAGATGAACTACAACGTCAACGGCACCATCAACGTGCCCATCACCGATAACTTTGCCATACGCGCTTCGATTTACGCCGACCAAAAAGGCGGCTACATCGACAATGTCGCGGGCACTCGCTCTGTACGCGAGAGTGCGCGTTTCCGCCCAGGCAGTACCAAGCGTTCTAACGGTACCGAAGTGGGCTTCCGCGGCGGATTTCAAGCGGGCGCAGACCTCAGCAACGTTAACTTCATTGACGCCGACAACGCAGCGTTAGTTGAAGATGACTTTAACGATACCCGCTACACCGGCGGACGCATCAGTGCGCTGTGGAACGTGAACGATGATTGGAGTGTGCGCGTTGGCGCGATGGTCCAAGAAATCGACAGTGATGGCACGTTCTATGCCGATCCCAACCTCGGTGATGACTACAAAATCCAGCGTTTTGAAGCTGAAAATATTAAAGACGAGTACACCAGCCTCAACTGGACCGTGGAAGGACGCTTGGGTGCTCTTGATGTGATTTACACCGGCGCGTTTACCGAGCGTGAAACCGACCAACGCGTAGACTACTCAGACTACCTGTTCATTGGTCAGTACATCCCTTACTACATTTGCGACTACTACGTGTCGTACACAAGCTTCGCACCCGGCGGTGTTCCAACGGGCAACTGTTATTCACCTAACTTGTATACAACCAACAAGGTCGATAGCGAATTCCAAACTCACGAACTGCGCTTCAGTACCGACCAAAGTGCGCGAGTACGTGTAACAGCGGGTGCCTTCTACAGTGACATGGAGCTGACCGAGCAGGTCGACTTCTCTTACCCCAGTAACCAACTGGTAGACGCTTGGGGCGCAGGATCGGGCAATGGCTTTGGTTTTGCACCGAACTCCAACTACCCCTACGACGGTCAGGGCGGTTATCGACCCGGTGAAGGTCCCTACCCCGCCGATACGATTTTCCGAAACGATATCTTGCGTACCGACGAGCAGATGGGCTTTTTTGGTGAGGTCAGCTACGACCTATCAGACAGCCTGACCATTACCGGTGGTCTGCGCTACTACGACTATGAAGTGGATCTGGCCGGTAGCGCCAACTCCTCGTTCTATAACATGAGCGGTAGCGACTACAACAAATTCGGCACCAACATTAACGACCTCTATGATGGCGACCAGTCGATTCGTTGGACGTACTCGGGTTTCTTCCCCTACGAGGCGAGCCCGGTCTATACGCCCAACAACCTACCCGATCCTTCAGACCCCAACTATCAGCGTATCGTGAACAGCATTTACGCCCCAGACGTGGCTGAAGACGACGGCGTAATTGGTAAAGTCACCCTCGCTTGGGCACCCAGTGATGACAGCATGTACTACGTCACATGGTCAGAGGGTTTCCGTACGGGTCTACTCAATCGACCCGGTGGTGCTTTTCAGCAGGATACCGGTTACACCGTTCCTTTTGACGTAGCCTCTGACGAACTGACCAACCTGGAGGTTGGCTGGAAGCTCGATATGATGGATGGCACCCTGCGCTTCAACGGTGCATTGTTCCTGGTTGATATTACCGACCTGCAAACGACCATCTTCGATACCAGCATTGTGAACCTGTTCTTCTCTGACAACGCAGCCGATGCTGACGTGAAAGGGGTTGAAGGCGACATTACCTGGCTCGCTTCTGACAACCTCACGATTGGTGGTGCGTTCTCTTTGCTAGATACCGAAGTTACCTCCAACAACACGCCTTCTACAGACGTGATCGTAGGTTCTGAGCTTGCGTATGCGCCGAACTACCAAGGCAACCTCTGGGCGCGCTATGAGTGGAATATTGGTGATGGCTGGATTGGGCACTTCATGCCTTCAGTAACCTTCTCCGATTCCTCATACAGCGACATTATCTCTATTAACAGCATGGAGATACCCAGCTGGACCAAGGTTAATCTGACGGCGGGTATTACGGCCGATCGCTGGATGGTCGAGGCGTTTGTTGACAACCTGACGGATGAGCAGGTGATCACCGGCGCTAACTACGTGAACGATCGAGAGCGTCTTGCCTTGGCACCCCCAACTACGGCGGGCATCCGGGTATCGATGGATTTCTAAGATGAAGCAGGCTTAGAAAGCTCGTAACTAAGTGCTCCTACGGGAGCACTTTTTATTTGTACCGACTGTTTGTGAAGCAACATGACTGAAACAACGACACCAAGTGCCGAGGGATTGGATGGCGTTCAAGCCCTGATGCAGGCCGGGCAGATACCCGATGCCCTGGAATCTCTGAACCAACTGCCAGAAGATGATCGTCAATCCCAAATGGGACTGTACATGCGGGCCGTGTGCCTCAGGCATCTGAAAGAAAAAATGGGGGCCGAGCAGGTACTGCTCAGCCTCATTGACCGCTTTCCCAACTATGGCCGGGCGTTTCAGGAGTTGGGGCATCTGTACCGCGATTCACTGCGCAACCCTGAAGCGGTCAGCGCCTATGCCACAGCGTGTCATATGAACCCGGCGCTCAAAGCGAGCTGGCTTGGCCAATACAAATTACTCGACAACGCCCGCTCCCCCGATCGTTTGGCCCAAATTCAGGAACGCCTTCAATGGCTTGAAGGGCTGCACCCCACCCTGCTCGCGAGCCTCGATCTTCTCCATGAGGGGCGATTACTCAAGGCGGAGCGACTGTGCCGCAGTTTCCTGCAAAAAAATCCAAAAAATATTGAGGGTATGCGGCTGCTTGCCGATATCGCGATACGCCACGGTGTACTCGAAGATGCTGAGTTTTTACTGGAAAGCGCCGTTGCTTTTGAGCCCACCCATCATCAGGCGCGCATCGACTACATACAGGCATTGAGTAAAAGACAGCGCTATCAGCAGGCAACCGATGAAGCCCGGGAGTTGATGACCAGTAACCCCGGCAGCCCCATGCTCCAGTCACTCTATGCGATCCAATGCATGCAGCTAGGGGACTATCAAACAGCGCTAACGCTGTTCGATCAAATTCTTGAAAAATTGCCCAAAGACCCGGTGACCCATGTTTCCAAAGGACACGCCTTAAAAACAGGGGGGCAAGGGGACGCAGCGATCGCGTCCTATCGCGAAGCGATTGCCGCCCAACCCTTGCACTGTGAGGCTTGGTATTCGTTAGCCAACTTAAAGACTTATCGTTTTGACGAAACCGAGCTGACCACCATGCTCGAGCTGGACAAACACCCTCAACTGGCAGGTCAAGACCGCGTATTTCTGCAATTTGCCCTGGGCAAGGCCTTTGAAGACAAAGAGCAGTTCGACTTATCGTTTCATCACTACAACAAAGGTAATGGACTCAAGCACGCGCAGATTCAGTATCGAGCTGAGGGCACCACCAAAGAATGTGATGCACAAATTGCCGCCTGCACCCCTGAGCTCTTTGATCAGTCCAGCGGCAGTGCCGATGGCGCGCCCATTTTTATTGTCGGCCTACCCCGAGCTGGCTCTACGCTTCTCGAGCAGATTCTGTCATCACACAGTCAAATTGACGGCACCCTGGAACTCCCCAACGTACTGTCAATCAGCGGTAAGTTACGGCGCATGGGACAAGGTGAAGGCGCACAGCCCTACCCCTTCAACCTGGCAAACCTCAGCAAGGCGCAACTTCAGGACTTTGGTGAAGAATACATTCGTGACACACGAATTCATCGACAGAGCGCACCCTTTTTCATCGACAAGATGCCCAACAACTTTCGGCATATTGGTCTGATTCGCCTGATGTTACCCAACGCCAAAATCATTGATGCACGTCGCGATGCTATGGCTTGCTGTTTTAGTGGCTTCAAACAGCTCTTCGCAGAAGGTCAAATGTTTAGCTACGATCTTGAGGACATCGCCCATTACTACCGCGATTATGTGCGGCTTATGGACCATTGGGATACGGTACTACCCGGTCATGTACTTCGGGTCCAACACGAAGACGTCGTTACCGACTTAGAAACCCAAGTCCGTCGGATGCTCGATTTCTGCGGCCTTCCCTTTGAAACAACCTGTCTGGAGTTTCATAAAACAGAGCGGAATGTGCGAACGCCTTCCTCAGAGCAAGTTCGACAACCGGTGTACTCAACGGCACTGGAGCAGTGGAAACATTACGAGCCTTGGCTGGAGCCGCTAAAGACTGCCCTTGGGAGTTTATACTCAGATAAATCAGCACAGGCTCCGCACCATGTCTGATCTAGAGGACCAGGTACTTACATCACTGCGGCGAATCATTCGAGCCACGCACTTACATTCCCGCAAGCTGGAAAAACAAACGGGGCTAACAACCCCTCAGCTGGTCATCATTCAGACCGTCAGTGCCCTTTACGACCCCACAGTTTCGGCGATTGCACATGCCGCAAGCCTGAGTTTGGCCACGGTGACGACCATACTCAATCGACTGGAAAGGAATGGTTTAGTCATGCGTAGCCGTAGTGCCACAGATCGCCGCCGCGTTATCGTTACTCTGACTGATGCAGGAGCCACCCTATGCGCCAGAGCTCCGAGGCCTTTACAGGACCAATTTGTTGATCACTTCAACAAGCTCACCCCTCAAGATAAGAATGAGATAGTGGCAGCACTGCATCGAGTCGCCGCTATGATGGACGTTGAAAGGATTGTTGAGCCTTCGCTAACCCTAAATAGCGAGTCGGTCGTCTGAGCAGGGTTACCATGTCCGATAATAAGCGCCGGCTCACTTATCTGTCAGATATCGATGGTCTTCGTGCCATAGCGGTACTCGCCGTCGTTTTATTCCATTTAAAGATTGCTGGCTTTGATGGCGGCTACGTCGGCGTTGACATCTTTTTTGTCATCTCCGGTTTTTTAATCTCTGGCTTAATCCGCGATCGCGTTGAAACGGGTAACTTCAGTTTTTCAGATTTCTATGCCCGGCGAGTAAGCCGTCTGCTACCAGCCGTACTGGCAACAGTGGGCGTCACAGCAATAGCCTCAATATTTATATTACAGCCGGACGCACTAGGCTCGTTTGCCCTCTCAGCAGCAGCGTCGGTATTGAGTGCTGCAAATTTTATCTTTTACTTTGAATCAGGCTATTGGGACGCAAGTGCAGAGCTCAAACCTCTGCTTCACTTATGGTCGCTAGGTGTTGAAGAGCAATTTTATTTATTTTGGCCCGCTTTTATCGTTTTGTTGGCCAATGCGCCTCGCTACGCCTACAAATGGGGGCTCTCTGGGTTGTTTCTGCTCAGCTTCGCCGCTTGCATCTACTACACTCCCATTGATAGCGCGGCAAGCTTTTATCTTTTACCTTTCCGGGTCTGGCAATTTGCGCTGGGTGCTCTCGCTTTAGAAATCTGGCGAATGTACCCCCTGACCGAGTTTTCTCGACAAATCTCGCGATCACTAGGACTCGCGCTGTGTGGTATTAGCATTGTTACATTCTCGGAAAATACCGTCTTCCCCGGGTGGCTAGCCTTTGCCCCAAGTGCGGGTGCGGCGCTTGTTCTGATGAGTGCCCACGAGACGTCAGGAAGTGTCTGGCTGTCCAATCGACTCGCACGATGGCTTGGACGACTGTCCTACGCACTTTATTTAGTTCACTGGCCGCCGATCGTCCTTTACCGCCACTATTCAGTAACCGAGCTAACGCCGGAGATCACGGTGGGTCTTGCGCTGGCTACCCTCATCTTAGCGCTGGTCTTGCACTACGGCGTAGAGCGGCAGTTTTATCGCCGAGGTCATAATACAGCGACGCCTTGGCGTGGTATTCCCAGCTATACCCTTGGGGGGTCAATTTTATTAGCCGCGCTGTTATTTGGCCTTCACCAAAACCCCGATCAGTTCGCCTATCAACGTGTCTTGCTTTCCGCAGAAGCTATTCAAGATTACAAATCTCATCGTTTCTCGCTGACAAGACATGTATGCCGCATTGACACCGTTGGCAGCAACGAACGCTGCCCCCTTCCTGATACCAGCGCTGTTTTATTTTTAGGTAACTCCCACGAAGACGATGGCTACAACATTACTGTCGCAGCCTTAGGCACTGATACTCACAGACCCTTTATTAGGTTTGGCAGTGTCAACGACTGTCGTGATTTTGAGGTTGATGGCGATTGGGCGAGTTCGAGTAACCCTGCTTGTCAACTACGCCTCGCTGCCTTACGCAAAAGCCTGGTAAGCACGACGTGGCATACCATTATTTACAGCGCGCGAAGACCGTACGCTGAAAACAAGCGACCACTGATAACCATGTTGGAAGCCATTCGTCTCGAGCAGCCCAGGACCAACATTGTGCTGATTGAGGACTACCTCTCAACACACCGCGAGTGCGCCAGCTTAATTAACGAATATGGATCCTCAAAAGCCTGCGGGGAACTCGAAAACCTCGCTGGACTTCCCGGCGTTCTTGACGAATATAGACCCCTAGAAGAGCGAGCTAATGCCGTTAGCAATGTTAAACTGAATAAATTGGAGCTGCTATGCAGTGGCCAGATACCCGCCTCTTGCCCCACCGAAACGCCTTTAGGTCATCCCATGTCGATGGATGAGCACCATCTTACCTTCGAGTTCGCGCAATGGGTTGGTGAGAAGCTCGCCGAGACGAACCCGCCTTGGCTGCAAACGTTGCGGCACAAAGCCGAGGCTAAGGCATCCCCAAGCGACTAGTTTTCGAAGCGTTTAAACTGGGCTTCACGCCGCCATAATCGACTGGCGGTTTGTGCCCTAAAAATTTTTGCCGCGCCAATCGAAGTAAAAACTGACCACGACATTCCATGACGCGCCGCAAAGCACTGAATCACTGACTTGAGTGCTCAAGCACCGAGTTCAGTATGGAAGAAAAATCTAGGCTGCCATGACCTTCAGCCTGATGGGCTTGATAAATTTCAAGTGCGAGACGCCCTAACCTATTATCGACGCCGGTTCCTCCTGCAACCTCTTTAGCTAAACCTAAGTCCTTCACCATGAGGTCCACCATAAAGCCAGGCTCGTAGTTATTGCCCGCAGGTGCACCGGGCATAACTTCTGGCCACGGGTTGTAAACCTGTAACGACCAGTTATTACCCGAACTCGCTTTCATAATTTCTGACAAGACCGCGGGCTCAAGACCTGCCTTAGCGCCCATCGCCAAGGCCTCGCAAGTACCAATCATATGTACTGCCAACAGCATATTATTGGCCGCCTTGGCTACTTGGCCCGCACCTGCGGGCCCCGCATGAAATATTTTCTCGCCATTGCCCATGGCCTCAAGAATAACTTTTGCTCGTTCAAAAGCCGCGGGTGTACCACCACACATAAAGGCCAGAGTACCCGCCTGGGCTGCCGCAACACCGCCGGACACGGGCGTATCCATAAACTCAATGCCCTGCTCTGCCACTGCCAGACCCACATCCCGTGCGGTATCGCTATCGATCGTACTGGCATCCAAACAAAGTGTGCCGGGTAATAGATGGGCGAGAAGACCGTCATCACCAATGTACACTTGCCGCACATGTTTTCCCGCGGGCAGCATGGTAATCACCACCTCAGCGGTCTTACAGGCGTCAACGGCGGAGCCTGCAACCGTTGCCCCTGCAGTTGCTACATCGTTAAGAGCCACTTCGGACAAATCAAAAATATGCAGTGTATGACCGGCGGCTAAAAGATTCTTAGCCATGGGCCCACCCATATTGCCAAGACCAATAAAGGCAATGTTTGTCATAAGAATTTCCTGTGGTTTGAGTTAGGGCAGTTCAAGAACGGGCGCACCCGGGGCGTCAGAGAAAAATCCATCCAAAACATTTTCAGGCACCGCTGCCACTGAACCGAAAGACCATTGGGGGTTTCTGTCTTTATCAATCAACAGGGCACGAACTCCTTCACTAAATT
>QXYP01000298.1 GCA_009886815.1 Halieaceae bacterium | reverse complement strand
AGGAGCTTGGGTACCACAAAGCCGTCGATATAGGTTTTATGGGTCCACAGCAGTGCGGAGGGATGGTCGCGAACGATACTCCTTACACGTTCCAGGTCTTGAGGGTTGTAGTTCAGCGCTCTTTCGTAGCCCAGACCCAGGCAAAAATTGCAAAACTTGATCCAAACATCAAGCCAGAAGCTGGTCGGTATAGAGATCATCTCTTTGAAATACTCATTGAGCTCTTCTTTGATCTCACCGATGGGCTCGCCACGATCGGCCGCAATATTAGCCAGCTGATCCTTGAGTATTTGGTTGCTGCGCAGGGACTGCGCAATATATCGAGGAACCTTGTAGCGCCCTCCTTGCAGTTTCCGCTCTGTTGCGTCTAGGACGATGGCGGCTTGTCGCGCAATGAAGATTGCAAAGGCTTCTCGGTTGCCCTTCGCTTCAATAGCGTACTTCCCCGCAAAGCGCACAGCCATGGTTTCTGTGCCATCGGGTGAACCTTTAATGAGGTGGACCCGCTCCGGGTGGCGAAAGAGGGTATACCGTGATCGCAATGGGCCAGGACGTCGCTCGGGTCCCTGAATTAAATCGCGTAAACGGGGGCCTGCAGCAACCGCGCCGGCACTGGGAGTCCAGGCCACTCGGAGGGGGGCCACTAAAATGTCGACATCTTGCGCCAGGGCATTGAGTAAAGGCGTCACCTCCAGGGGCTTTCGGTCGTCTCCCAGAGAAAGTTGAATAATTTGGGCTTCAGCACCCTCGGGTTTGTGGGCACTAATCCAGTCGGTCAAAAGTTGGCGCTCAGTGCCCGATGTTGCATCCAGCAAAAATATAATGGGGCGCTGGTCATCTGGCCATGGCGAGTTCCGATCAATGATCTCAGGATAGGCTGTAGCCATAACCAAAAATTACCTTCCCGAAGCCAGCTTCGGCTTTACAGAAGCTCCTCGCGGTTTGCTGGTGGTGCGCGCTTTTTTGCGCGCCGTAGTTTTTGCAGCGGCTGTTTTGGGGGTGGCTTTATTTTTGCTCGCGACCTTGGGCTTTGCCGCCTTTTTGGGTTTGGCAGCGGGTGACGATGCGCTCTCTTTTTTAACCTTAGGTTGGGTGGGGCGTTTGCCAGCCACTTGCCGACCTTTTGCGGCCGCTTTGCTTAAAACTTTGCTCACGGTTTTTTTCTTGGTCGTAGCCCTTGGTTTTTTGGCCGCTTTACCGGCTTTTTCGGGACGCATATCTTCAGGGAGTGCTTGTTGCTCTTTCAGCGTCTGCTCCACAGTTTGTTCCGGTTGCCCTAGGGCTTGCAGGAACAGGTTGCGAACCCCTGTGACTTGTTCGTCCATTTTATCCAGCGTCCAGTCAGTGGTGTCGACCGGTGGTAGCACGTCTACGCGCACGGTGCCCGGCTTGAAGACAAAATCGCCTTTTGGCGCAATGTCCCCTGCGTTATGAATCACAACCGGCACAATGGGCACGCCGACTTGCATCGCCATGTGGAAGCCACCCTTTTTAAAAGGGGCCAACTTGCGCGTTGGAGCGCGAGTACCCTCTGGTGCAATCACCAGAGACTGTCCCTCCTCTCGCATGGCCGTTGCAAGTGGTGCCATAGATTCTATGGCCTTATTCCGATCAGAGCGGTCAATAAAGACAACCCCCGCCGCCCCCATGGCTTGGCCAATCAGGGGCATGCGCTGAATTTCCTTTTTCCCGACGGCAACAACATCGCGCCGGACTAGGCGCGCCATAACAGCGACGTCAGCCTTGCTCTGGTGATTAAACATAAACACAGCCGGACGCTGGGCCCACAAATGCTGTTCACCATTGACCTCTAGATCAAGCCCTATCAACGCACTGCAGGTATCGGCAAATAACGAGATCGAAAAGTTGAGGGAGTCTCTTTTAGAGCCTGTCAACGCGTAGAGGGGCAGCGCTGCTGCAACGCTACCCACGAGGGAGCCAGTGGCAGCGACCGATCGTAGAAACCGATTGACAGATATTCGGCCCCGGCTATCGAAAGTTGTCGTGGGCCAATTATTCTCTTTGGTGATTTGCTTGAGTCGCTTTCTGGGGTTCAAAGTGACGGGTCGCCCCACATATTCGAGTAATTGAATATCGTCGACACTGTCAGAATAGAAGAAGCTCTGACTCAGATCCGCACCGGTATCTCGCGCCAAAGCCTGAGCAGCATCGACCTTGCCTTCGCCAAAGCAGGTTGGCTTAACGACCGCGCCGGTAAAGCGGCCGTCTTCTACCTCCAGTCCGGTACAAAATACGCGATCAATATTGAGGTCTTTCGCCGCTGGCAGTACTTGGTACGGTGTTGCTGAACTGATAATGGCGACCGAGTGACCTTTTGCTTGATGAGCCGCAATCAGTTCCCGTGCCTCCGGGTAAATGAGCCGGGCTATTTTTTTGCGGAACAAGCGTTCGCTGTTGCGGGTGTATTCGTCCTCGTTGCGTCCTGCCAAATACTGGGCATGAACAGCCATCAGAGCTGAAAATCCCATATTGCCCAAACCAAAGCCGGTGAGTGCTCGGGTGAGTTCATAAAGTTCATCGGGCTTAAGCTCGCCACGTGTTAATGCGTCTTGCAGGAACACTGTGGCAGAAAATCCGGCGATAATGGTGCCATCGAAATCAAAGATTGCCGCTGTTTCAGGGCCCGGCTTTGAGGCATCGATATCGGCGAGGAGTTTAGAAAAATTCAAGGAGTCATTCCTTTAAATGGTCAGCGTGGGCCTACTCAGGCATCATTATTGCCAACATACACGGCTAGCTCATTGCGGCAAAGTACATAGTACTCCCTAGCGAGTGGTCATTTATCACAGCCTATTGCCCAACCTCGTAAGCTCGCTGCCCGAGCGAGGGCTCTGACGGAGAAACGCTGAGTTTATGTACGATGAAGGAGACAGGCGCCCCGACGCTGCTTTTTGGCAAACCTTCCTGACTCGAGAGCGTTTGCCTGAGCTTTATCGTGAGACTGCCGAGACCTGGTTTTCGCCCTTGGTTGAGGCTACATGGCAGCGCCACTGCGAGGAGAAAACGCTACCGGCCAGCCCCCCGCAGATTATCGGTATACACGGATGCCAGGGCTCGGGGAAAAGTACCTTAGCAGCGTTAGTAGAAGCTTGGTTAACTACGGTTTTTGGCCTTAGCGTGTTGCGGTTTTCGATCGATGACTTTTACCTGACAAAGCACGATCGCCAGTCATTGGCGAAAAATATCCACCCGCTGTTTGCTACCCGCGGTGTGCCCGGTACCCATGACATTGCTCTGTTAGAAGCCGTTATGCAGGCCGTGATCACGCGCAGCGATGGGGAGATTGTCATTCCTGAGTTTGACAAGGCGACCGATGATCGAGCGTCTCATGGCAAGACTGTCGCGCCTCACAATATTGACGTGGTCATACTTGAGGGGTGGTGTGTGGGCCTGCCTCCCGAGCCCGAGCAGCGTTTAGATCAGCCGGCTAACGAATTGGAGCGTGAGCAGGATCCAGCTGCTATTTGGCGCCGAGACGTCAACCAAGCCTTAGCAGGCAACTACGCAACGGTATTTGATCTGATCACGACACTCGTTGTCTTAAAAGCCCCGCACTTTGACACCGTGGTCGATTGGCGGTGGGAGCAGGAGCAAAAGCTGATTAAGCGGCACCGGCTCAGTTCTCGAGTAAATGGCGCCTTAATGGATAGGCGCGGCGTCGAACGTTTTGTCGAGTTCTATCAACGACTCACGGAGTGGGGCCTGCAGGTTATGCCAGGCCGCGCTGATTTTTGCTTTTATCTGGACCAGAGTCGTCAGATTACGTCGTATTCGGGGCCCTCGGCCGACGCTGAAACCACAGATACGACTCCCTAAATGTAACGGTGTAAAGTGCCGCCAAAAAGGGACAAGGGTGATTGTTTAGGGCAAAACGGCTTTGCGAAAACTCTCAAAAGCCTGCTGAGACGCCGCACGCACGTTAACCATCTTGTTCTCAGCTTTCTTACAGGCCTTTTTGCTGACGGACAGTCGATCAATAAAACTCTTTCCGATAAGAGAAATGCCCCCGGTCATAACGGCAAGGCTGCCTTGGACTAGGGCACCTTCGGGGTCCAGAGTCACCTGAGGTCGAGCTAGGGTGCCGGCAACGCCAATAAAGGGGTTAAAGGCAGAGCTTGCGCTAATGCCTAAGCCTTTTTGTGGAACGGTATTAAAAGTCAGGAATAGCTTTTCATTGTGCAAATCGATTTGCCCTTTACTGACAATGGCCAACTTTTCTGACACCACGGTAGCAAAGGGGTCGCCTTTAACCTTGCCATCAAGGACCTCTGCAAAAGCTACCGCACACTGGAGTTTTGTAAACTCTTCGGCCTCCTCGAGTGGGTTAAGCAGTGACAGTAGCTCAGCAAGGAAGTCGTTGGTGAAAAAGCCTGACAGCTCCCCAGGAATAATACCTTCGGCCATGGTCATTTGCGCAGTGCCGGTCAAACTTTGCGCGAGCTCTCGCACCGTATTGCCCGAAGCTGACAGTTCACCTGAAAAATTCGCGGGCGGTAGGGCGGTTAATTCGTCGAGTTCAATGGCGGCGCTGGGCAAAACAGGTCGGACATTGGTGCCATCGATCGTTAAACCAAAGTGGTGTTCGGCGTCTCCGGGAACCGCAAAACCCGATAATTCTATGCGGCCGTCAGACTCACTCCTAATCATCGCTTTATCAACGATAAGGCGTCCTTGACTCACCTGACCGATCAGCTCGATATTATTAAATCGCCGTTTTTGCCCTATAAATCGGTCTATGTTGATACTGACGTCCGCGTCGAAGCGCTTCAAGATGTCCAAATTGATCTCGGCAACAGGAATCACCTTCTTGGTACGCGCGATTTTTTTTTGCTTGTTGCTAGTCTTACTGTTCTTAGGCCTACTTCTTTTGGGTTTCGTCGTTTTGGATTGGGTGGATGTTGCTGAGGCAGAGGTTGCTGAGGCGGAGGTTGCCGAAACCGAGGTTTGGTTTTCTGTGGCGGCGAGGGGCGGCCCATAAAGCGGCCGTAAATCCATCATATTGCTATGTAATGCCAATTGAATATTGGGGTGTGAAGGGTCACTAACACGAAGCCGTCCACTAAATTCTGAAGCTGAGGATTTTACGGTTAGCGTCGTCGCGCTGAGATGGGATTTGTTGCCCTCAAACGAAGCCTCTATCTGCAATGGAATTTTTGGTAGAGCAAGGTCTGCCAGCCAACCCAGTCGCTGCAAATCGGGAAGATCGACGTTGATCTCCAGGCCTGTACCGGCAAAGGTTTCGCCAAATTGAAGCTCACCTCTTGAGTGTAGTGTTGCCCCTGCACGCGTCTGTATTGTTAGCTCTTGAAAAGAAATTTGAGAGCCACTTTGGGTCAGATCTACGTTTGCTGTAATCGCTAGAGGCTGTTTTGAGGCGATGCTTTCGTCAATTGCCGCCCAAGCATAAGCGTTGTCTACGGCAAGCGTTGCGTCGAGATCAACAGCGCCTTCAGAAAATTGCACATTGCCGTCGATCGCCAAATCTCCGATTTGTAGCTTTAAGTCATTAGCCCTAAAGCTCCCGGGTGTCACCGTTAATTTGCTGGTGGCGCTAAGCGCTTGATCGAGCTGGTCGGGTGGAATGCCGGGTGGTAGCAATTGCTGAGGCAGCACGTTTGTCAGATTTTCCCCGCGTAGACTTAAATCGCCGATGACCGACTTTTGTTCTGGGTTTACTGTTAGAGCGCCTTCAACCACCATATCTGACAGGGTGAGTGTCAGATCGCGTAGGTCCAGGGTATCGGTGGACCAATCGGCAGTGATATTGCCTGTCACAGTTTGGTTGGGAATCAGTGCGAGGGAATCGGGGTTTTGCAGCCAATAGCTGGCGGTTCGCTTTGGATCGGCCACCGTCACATTGTGCGTGGTGGAAAATTCGGCCGTGGGGTTAGTGCGTGGAAGAATCGCTGTAAACCCACTTGAAATGCCCTCGAATGAAAGTTTTCCAGCGCTCAATTCCACGTGATTTTTAGTGACCATGACATCTGTTTCTATAGACCAAAGGTCATGAAAACCCGGATTTTGATTGGCCAGTAACAACAAAGCCCCAAGATCATTGCCTTTTGCCGAAAGGGTCATCGAAGTTCCGGTCAATTCGCGCTGGCCACGCAATTGGCCTTGGGCTTGCAGTTCCCCGTAGTCGGTGATGAGCAGGCTATTGACATGGGTCTGCTGCTTGTCGCTTTCTAAAACGATCTGCGCCGTCATGGCACCTTTCACACCCTCCGGGAGCATAAAGACATCTTGAAAAACCTCGATCGCAGGCACTGACGCTTCTGCAGATAAATTGGCCTGAATAGGGGTTTCTAAATCTGGAATCTCCAGATCTGCCGCTATTTGAAGCCTTCCTATATTGATTCGAGAATCACTAATACGCAGCTTTTGTTGGTCTCTTATGACCTTGCCTGTCGCACTGAAAGGGACGTGGGGTATGTTAGGCATCCCGGCTAAATCGCCCAGACGCCCAATATCGGGTCCGCTAATTGCGACGGCCATTTCGACCTGAGACATGGCACGAAAATCATTAACTTTGCCGCTGATAACCGCTGAAAAGTCACCGATCAAACCGTCAAGCCGAACGACCATGTCGTCTATGCCGGGTTGCACAGAAACATTCAAATCTAAGGGGCCCTGACTTAATGGCGGTAGGTTGAGAAGGTCGGTAAAGTACTCAACGCTTGGCCCTTGCAGTGCCAGCTCAAATTGAGGTCTCGCGGGCGCTCGAAGATTACTGACCAGCGCCTGCCCCGATAAATGTACGTCGCCCAAGTTCATATCAAGGCCGAGATTAACGTCCTTCAAAGAGGCAAAAGCATCTGCTGATGATGCGGTAACCTCCGCCCTAAATGGCGCCGCATTAACGTTGCCATTCATCGACAAGTTAGCGCCGCTGACATCTTGGCTCAACGTGGCATCGGCGTGCAGGGTTCGAGCCCCTTCGCGGCTATCGATAAGCGTTAGCTGCAATTTTTTCATATCGGCGTGTTCTAAAAAGACCGGTAACCCCGTAGATGAGGCCTTGCCCGTGATGCTGGAATCCGGCGTTTTAGCACCCCCAAATTTCCAGTTGTGCTGACCATCTAGCCCCTGAATGAGGTGGAGCTGAGGTCGGTCTAATATCAGCGAGTTGATTTTGGGCTGGTCCAATAAAAGATTGGGAACTGAGGTGCGAAGTGTGGCGGATGCCAAATTTAAAAAGGCTGGACCTGTGAACCCTTCGGGCTGTGCGATAACAACATCATCGACTTCAATGGTGATCGACTGGTCGACATCAATGTCGATATCGAGTTTTGAAAAGCTGACGGTTCGATCAAGGACTTCGCTGAGTTTTAGCGCGACAAAATCTCGAAATAAATCGCTGTCTTTTATAACCAGCGCACTGACAGCAAGGATACTGATAAGCACTGCTATGAGTATAAAAAGTTTACCGAGTGATCTCACATGTATCCCGATACCGCTGATGTGTTCTTTTGAGCCTAGTCGCTACCACCCATAACGTCGACCCCTATACCTACTGAGTCGACGGTTTTTCTGAGTTTTGATCGGCAGTCACTGGCATTGTTAAGTGTAGATGTCGCTTAAACAACGGTAAGTACTCATCTTGCCGATGGCTGACGAAGATCAGAGTGGTATGACGGCGTGCTTCAAGTGTCTTCAGTAAATCCAGAATTCGCGATCGATTGAGCTCATCGAGGCCTTGCGTCGGTTCATCTAAAACCAATAGCAATGGCGACTTCACAAGAGCTCTAGCAATCAGGACCAGTCGTTGTTCCCCGTAACTCATGGTGTGAAAGGGCTCAGAGCCCCGGCCGCCTAAGCCCGCTGCCTTTAGCCATTGTTTGGCAATATTAATTTGCACCTCGTTAACACGTTCATAGACACCGATAGAGTCAAAAAACCCTGAGCAGGCGACTGTCAAAGCGTCACAGCGTACGCGGTAAAGGCGGTGCAATTCACTGCTGACGATTCCCATTTGCTGTTTTAATTCCCAGATGGACTCCCCATGGCCCCGTCGATAGCCCAGTACACGAACATCATTGTTATAACACTGAGGGTTATCTCCCGTGATCAACCCCAGCAGCGTCGATTTGCCGGCACCGTTTTCGCCGGTAATCAATGTGTGCTCAAGGGGTGCGACCTGTAAGGTCATATTGCGTAGGACAACCTGTTCACCGTAACGAACCGAGGCATTGGCAATGTTAATAATGTCGTCGTGGGGAAAATCTTCGAGCTGCCAAGCTTGCTCAGGCCAATCTGGTTGCTCTGTCGGTGAGAACAGTGCCTCCAGAACGCGTTTCTGATGGGCGACATCGTCGTTATCAAGGCATTGGAGTAAGCCACCTTGCACGGTAGCCAGAGCGCTACACCAGCTCGGTATATCACTGCGGTTACTGAGCAACAGCACTAAAGTCGTGCCCGCCTGCCACACCGCTTTTAGCGCCGCGGCTAAATTTTCGCAGGCCTTGTGATCGAGGCTATCAAAGGGGTTATCGAGAATCAGTACTTCAGCGCCGTTCAGCAGGGCCTGTGCAATCAGCAGCTTACGGCTCTCACCGGTGCTGAGCTGCGTATACGGCCGGTCCAGTCGGTGACGGAGATTCAGCGTATCGATTAGAGGATCGCTGCACTTTTCGGCGGGTAAAAAGTCAATCGTCAGGGTTGCGGTCTCGCTCTCGGGGAGCAGATCGGTCGCGGCTAGTTTGAGCTCCTGCTCAAAGATGGATTGCTGTCGCTCAAAGGAGACCAGGTTTATGGCACTGAGCGGTAGATCGTGGATGACAGACTCCCGGCCATCGGCCTTAAGTTGTCCCAAAAGGAGTTGGTCAATAAATTGTTTTCCTGAACCGTTGGGGCCCACCACGCACCAAGCATCACCTGCACGAATCGTCCAGTTATCGACGCGGAGGTCGGGGGTGGCGAACGCGGTGATCCTAATCATGGCGCTGTGGATTCCAAGTAGGGGCTAATAGGAAATTGGCGCGATAGTAACTCAGTCAAGGGATTTGGGTTAAGGGACGATCAACAAAACGGTCGCACATTGACCGCAGTGGCTTTTTCTTCTGGGTATTTTAGGCCTCTAGGTGTCTTTTAGGTCTGCCCTGAGTCGCGAGAGCCTTTCGGGGTAATCGGAGCCCAGAGTTTCAGAAGGTATCGTTTTTAGGCCGTGATGACTAGGAAGCCCCGAGCGCCATAATTCAACATTTTTCATATCCAATGGCGCCGACTTTAAGCCGCAGGGTGCCATACCACTGGGAGAAATTAGCGGTTCTATTATTGCCTTTAAGAGCACAGCTGCTATGCAAGCTTATCCCATCACAAAACTTTGGCAGGCCATGACTCCACCATCCGCCCGGGCTCTCATGCAAAGCGAGGGGGCTTGCCTCCAGCCCTCATCCACCGGTGACGCGTTTGTCCTATTAAAATTAACACGGGGGCAAGCCTTCTATGCTGCCAAGGCTGCTTGGGCCCGCCTCTTCGGTGAGGCTGTTGTTGTAGAAATCGTGATGTATCAAGCAGCGTTAACGCCCTTTGATATTGAAACTGTGGCCTATGAAGCCCACCAGGAGTACAGAATTCCGGTGTCTGACCTGCCGCGGCTTTCCTGGGCTCAGGTTAGGCCTGCTCGGATTATTGGCTCACTACAGGGGTCAATGCCGTCAACCCTAGCTCAGGGTTTGGCGGAGAAAACACCCATTGTGAATCTTGGCTTAAGGCGCAATAAAGCAGCTCAGGCTGGGATTCTCCAGAGCTTATGACGCCCAGAGTGAGGGTGCTGCTCTGGCTAATTTGGCCCAGCGTTCCCGGGGGGAGCGTTAGGGGCTTGCCCAGTAGCGCAAAGAGGTTGCCATCACCCTGGTGTTTGACGAGGGCCTCACGAATACACCACTGGCGATAAAACCAAGGTGTACTTTCGTTTTCAGCGCAGTTGGCAAAATAGGTTTGGCCGTCAGCCCAAAAATAGCGCTGCACCACCCGGGTTATTGATCTGGGCCGGTGGCGCTCTATGTCGACCCCGATGGGCCCCAGGGTATTGATCGCGACTAAAATTGCTTTATGTGAGTGGGCGATACTGCAGGCCATCGACCGGCCGTCGGCGGTCAGTAACGTGGG
>QXYP01000297.1 GCA_009886815.1 Halieaceae bacterium | reverse complement strand
AAAAAAGGAGCCACTCAAATCAGGGGCTTCCCTGCATGGCAGGCAAGAAGCTTGCAGGATGTTTCCCTTGCGCCATCCCCTGGTGGCACCATCTCTGCAGCTATAGGTATGACCACGGTATCGGTGGAAAAGTTCACAAGAATTTACGATTTATTTTTTGAGCCCTCAGTCCAGACCGCAGAACCGGTCTGTCCAGGACCCGAAGAAACTCCCAATTCAACCTCGACGAGGCCTTCACCCTCGCTCAGAGCCATCAACTCGCCCAACAGGTAATGGGCCAATTCTTCTACTGTGACGTTAACGACAGGGAGCAGCAATGTCTCGTCTTGCAGAAACTTTAAAGTCCGGCCGGCAAAGGTCACCCAGTATTCGTCATCGCGTTTTTCAATGGTTTGATAGGGCGAGTTATTGGCGACCAACATGTATTCGTCAAGCGGTTTGCACAGATCAGCAATGCGACGTTTGTACACGTTGTAATCTGCAGAAAAACCGTTGTCCCCCATGGGTGCAACAATGCGCGCTGAGACCGAATAATTATGTCCGTGCAACCGCTCACGATCAGTGGCGGTAAAAATAGTAAAATGCGCAGCAGAAAATTTGTGCGCTTCCTTGTCTATGTAAAGTGTCGTTAAACGAGCCATCGCGTACTGCCAGATTTATAAGGACAGTGTATGGTGGGGTCTGGTGATGCGGTTAGCAAGCCAATCAACAGGTTTGGCATCCACCGACGGCAGACCTGCGTACCGATAATTTAGTATTAAGGGAAGCGACTAGTATGACACGGACCGCAATCATCACCGGAGCCAGCTCGGGCATTGGAGCGGCTGCAGCGAGCCTGTTTATCGACGCGGGCTTTTCTGTGGTCAATATATCTCGCCGTCCCTGCCCCGTGAACGGTGTTACGGATTTATGCGCTGATTTAAGCGACCCGGAGTCTGTAAAAGAACTCGCGCACTCCCTGACCTCCCACATAACGAAAATTCAGCCAAGGTCTGTGTGCCTGGTGCACAACGCTGCGCTGATGCTCAAAGATACGGTAACTGACACAGACGACGCGTCCTTGGCAGAAGTTCTTCAAATCAACACTTTAGCCATTAACCACCTCAATCGTGAATTGCTGCCGCTAATGCCCAGTGGGTCCAGCGTACTATTTGTAGGGTCCACACTCTCGGAGAAAGCCGTTAAAGGTGCCTTTAGCTACGTCGTTAGCAAGCATGCACAGCTCGGAATGATGCGCGCCACCTGCCAAGACCTCATGGGTAGAGGCATTCATACGGCACTCGTTTGCCCAGGCTTCACCGATACCGAAATGCTACGCAATCATATTGGTCAGGACGAAGAAATTATTAGGGCCATTAGCGCTATGAATAGCTTTGGCCGGCTTGTTGAGCCTGAGGAAATTGCCCGGCTAATTGTTTGGGCGCACGACAATCCCGTGATTAATGGTGCGGTTTTACACGGCAACCTAGGCCAAGTGGAGCATTAATCGTGGCGAGTGAGTTACTCAGAGAGCGACGGGAACGGGTATTCCTGGTGCTCGCTGCGGTATTTCTGGGGGCTATGACGCTGCTCAATGTGGTCGGTATCACGCGCTTTATACAGCTAGGCCCTCTGGCTCTAGCCGTGGGTGTCTTGCCCTATCCCTTAACATTTCTATGTACCGACTTAGTATCTGAGCTGTACGGACGCGCACGCGCAAACTTTTTGGTTACCGTGGGATTAGGCCTTAATTTTCTAATTCTCGCGGTACTCACTTTGGGCAATCTGGCTCCTTCAGTACCTCCTGAAACCATGCCCCCTTGGCAAATCATACAGTTAGCCGAGCCAGTGGCATTACCCAACGGTGAGATTGTCGCCGGTCAAATTGGGTTATTTCAGCTGATTTATGCCACGACGTCCGGCGCGGTCTTCGCCTCGATGCTCGCTTATATCACTGCCCAATACTGCGATGTTCAGTTGTACCACTTTTGGAAACGGCTCACCCGAGGCAAACACCTCTGGCTGCGCAACAATTTCAGCACTTTGCTGAGCCAAATGGTCGATTCAATTATGGTCGTCACCGTCACTTTCGGTGCCGTCTATTGGCGTGGCGAAATGGCATTCAACACGTTGCTCGTGTTGGTGGGCAGTAATTACGCCTTTAAAGCGCTATCGGCCCTGGCCGACACATTACCTCTGTACCTGCTTGTTCGCTGGCTGCGCAACTATTTACAGCTTGGCCCCGACGAGTATGCCGTTGCGGTCATCGACCCGGAGACCACAACTTAAGTTCAGCTAGCAGGGGAATCGTAATAGAACGGCTCTGAGCCAAAGCCACGTGGTCAAGGTCATCGAGTAATGTCATGAGCGCCGAAGTCGTCCGTGGTGCTCGACTCAAAATATAGTGCACCACCTCATTAGAAAGCTTCAGACCTCTTTGAGCCGCCCGAAACTGCAGCAAAGCCCCCAATTCATCCTCGCTTAATGCCGGCAAGTGATAAACCGTGAGCTCACCCCAGCGAGACCTTAAATCGGGAAGCACCTGTGTCATTTGTGCAGGAGGAGCTAATCCCGAATAAAGCTGCGGGATTCCCGCCGCCTTCAGCTGATTAAAGCTATGAAACAACGTCTCCTGCCAGTCGTCTCTGCCGACAATAAGCTGAATATCATCAATCAGCACCGCCTCACAGTCTATTACCCCCTCTAGGACCGCCTCGGGGGGGTACTCAAGCAGCTCCGTCATGGGTAGATAGAGCGCGCGAGCACCAATGGCTCGGCTCACGCCTTGTAGCAAATGGCTTTTCCCGGAGCCGCTTTGCCCCCATAAAAAAAGCGATTGGCCGGCCCCGTCCAACAACGCCTCAACTTCAGTCAGCAGCTGCAGCAAACTAGGGCGAGGCTGAAAGTTATCCAGATTGAGGTCGTTATCGAAAGGAATTTTTAGAGGTAGTTGATCGACCACATTGGCCTCAGTTTCAATCGCTGCGATAGGTATCTGTGCTGCGGTAATAGCCCACAGCATGCCGACAAAAAACCAAGATAACCGCAGCCACCGGCAGTGCCAGCAAAACGCCAGTGAAGCCGGCTAACTGGCCACCTGCCAGCAATGCAAAGATAACCATGACCGGATGCAAACCGATGCGATCACCAATGAGTACCGGCGTGAGAAACATACTCTCTAGGGTTTGCCCAATAGCAAAAACCAGCCCGACCCAAGCAATAAAACTCAGATCGCCCCCGGTCTGAAACCAGGCGACGATCAGTGAACTACCCACGCCAAGCACGGCACCGGCGTATGGAATGATGGAGGCCAAGCCCGCCACCGTGCCTAGTATCAGGGCAAAGTCGAGACCCACAAACCATAGACCCGCGCTGTAAAGAAAGGCTTGGGCAAGCATGACGACAAATTGGCCGCGAATGAAAGCACCAAGGACATCATTAGCCTCAGCGACCATTCGACCCAGGTCTTGCTGCCAGGCAATGGGCACGAGGTCGAGTATTGCCGCCATCATACGATCCCAATCGCGCATCAGGTAAAACGCCACCACCGGAATCAGGGTCATATTGAAAACGGCCGCAATCACCCCAAAACCGGATCGAGTAAGGCTTGCCACCGAGGTCGCCACCAGCTTTCCCACCGATTGCCAACGTGCGGCCAACTCGGCTTCCCAATCAATGGGGGGCAGCGTTACCGGGCTAACGCTAATTCGTTCATGTATTGAAGGTAATACCGAGGTCGATACCCAGCGGTACAAAACAGGGACTTTCTTAATGGCTTGATCTAGCTGATCAATAAGCAGGGGAATGCCAACCAGGAGAATCAGGCTGGTTACTAGGAGCAGCACTAAAAACACCAGTACCACCCCCGACGAGCGGCCATATCCTCGTGCTTCAAGTGCATCGACAATGGGATCTCCCAAATACGCGATGAGCGCCCCCACGAGAAAAGGCGCCAAAATAGGGTGCAGCGTCCAAATAAAAACCGTGATGGCCGCGATAAGCCCGACCACAAAAGGCCATCGGTTTACCGTAGACTTCGTATTCATGGCTGACCCCAATGCAGATTAATGCGATTCGTTGCGACATCACCCAAAACAACCAACCGTGATCGTCCAGGTAGCACCCGCGCCAAAGCTTCGGCGTTACTCAATCCAGTAACCCGTACACCCAGTCTGTCCCCATAAATCTCATCAATAGTGAGGGTATCCAGCACCGGAAGTTGCCGGAGTATACCCATGACCGATTGATAATCAGTAAAACTTTCAACCCCTGTGACCGTGACCGCAATAAAACTCTGTCCCGGGGCTGATTCAAGTGTCACCGCGTATCGGTCGGCCATGGCATCGACAGCCAAATCGACTCCGGCCAACACCACCGGCGTCGGTTGACTGCCTTGTATTTGGATTTGTCGCTGGTCTTCGCTGTCGAGGTAAAGCCAGTCAGCAAGCTGTGACCCAGTGGTCAACTGCACATAGCGTCCTACTAGAATGTGCTCGGTGCCATAGCGTTGGGATGCGGAGCGAATCCTACCGGTGACCCGCTGCCAAACCATTTCGGGGGAGAGCTTGGCCGCATCTTCCAAATCTAGAAGGGGCAAGCGCAGATCAATGCCTCTCGCTGTGAAGGCTTCGGATAACTCCAACAGTAAATCACCATCTTGGCTTACCGTCGCAAATCGCCGGCTGTAGGGCTCGTCTATAACTAGCCACAGTAATACGGGCGGTCGATCTTCAGACCAGAAAGTGGCATCTGATTCACGCAGTATGCTCTTAACCAGCACATCATCGAATGTGGCTTGAAGAAATACCTTCCCCTCTTCCTGCACAAAGCTGTAAATCGATACGCGGTCCCTAGCCACCCGCAAGGCAGCCGCGACCGTCGGATTTTTAGCGATCGCCTCATTACCAGACACTCTGATGAGCACTTGGTTGAGTGCGTCGCGAGCGCCGGAGGCCAAGGCCGCATCGCTGCGATCAGAGACTTCCACCCGGGCGCCATAAAAATCCGACTGGGCAAACACGGGGAATGCCAAGGTCAACAGGAGTAAAACTCGGCCGATTCGACCCATTAATCTGCTACGTAGATTCAACATGCCGTAAGTTTACCAGTGAAAACCTTCTAGCGTTGCTTCCCTAGTTCACGGCCAGCCAGTACCCTGTCACCACTACCAATGACCGAAATGGCGCTAGCACCCATGAGCGATACCCCAAAGAAGCCCACCCTCTCTTATCGAGACGCCGGCGTCGACATCGACGCTGGCAATGAATTGGTTGATCGCCTGAAAAGTGTCACCGCAGCAACCCGTAGACCCGAGGTACTGGGAGGCATTGGTGGCTTTGGTGCGCTGGTGGAGATACCTCAGGGTTACGAACAGCCGGTGCTCGTCTCAGGCACTGATGGCGTAGGCACTAAGCTCCGACTCGCCATGATAGCGGGACGTCACGATACGATTGGCATCGACCTAGTAGCGATGTGCAGTAACGATATTGCCGTCGTTGGCGCTGAACCACTGCTGTTCCTCGATTACTACGCCACAGGCAAACTCAATATCGACGTCGCCGCTGAAGTTGTGACAGGTATTGGCAAAGGTTGTGAACTAGCAGGCTGCGCCCTGGTTGGGGGTGAGACCGCAGAAATGCCCGGCATGTATGAGGGCGAGGATTACGACCTCGCCGGGTTTTGCGTAGGCGTGGTGGAAAAGAAAAACGTTATTGACGGAAAGAAAGTCGCTGACGGCGATGTGCTTATCGCCCTACCCTCAAGTGGCCCCCATGCCAATGGCTTTTCCCTCATTCGTAAAATCATAGAGGTGCAATCTGCCCCGCTGGATACGACCCTCTCCGACGGGCAATTACTAATAGACGCCCTGCTGGCACCCACGACGATTTATAATCGCGCCCTGTTGGCCCTGCAAAAAGCCGTACCAATACATGCGATGGCACACATTACCGGAGGAGGCCTTCCGGAAAATTTACCTCGCGTCCTGCCTGAAGGCTGTACGGCCAGAATTGATCTTAGTAGCTGGCGTCAACCTGCTGTGTTTGAGTGGCTACAACAGGGGGGTAATGTTGAGCACTTTGAAATGTTAAGAACCTTTAACTGCGGCGTGGGCATGGTCATCGTTGTGGCTGCCGCACACGCTAAGATCACCCTAGAGCACCTGACCAGCACCGGCATCAATGCCTGGCAAATTGGCGATATTACAAACGGTGCCGGGGGGGTCGAATTCTCAGAATGAGCGCGGCCTCGGGACGTCTAGCCTTATTACTGTCTGGAAGAGGCAGTAACCTTGGGGCATTTTTACGGGCGCAGGCGGCGGGCGAATTACAAGGCTCGGTGGAGGTTGTCATTAGCAACCGTCCCGAAGCGGCAGGTTTGAAAATTGCTCAAGACGCCGGCATTGCTACGGCGGTCGTCGACCATACCCAGTATGAAACCCGAGAGGCTTTTGATGAAGTTCTCGCCCAAAAAATCGATGGGTTCAAGCCCGACGTTGTCGTTCTAGCCGGATTCATGCGAATTTTGACCGCCACTTTTGTTGACCGTTTTCGCGGTCAACTCATCAATATTCACCCCTCACTGCTGCCGAAATACCGGGGGCTCAATACCCATCAACGAGCCTTAGATGCCGGGGAGCGCGAGGGTGGCGCCACCGTACATTTTGTCACCGCTGATCTCGATGAAGGCCCGGGTATCTTGCAGACCCCGGTGCCCATTGTGCCCGGAGATACCGCAGCCTCATTGGCAAGTCGCGTGCTCCCTTTTGAACACAAGCTCTATCCCCATGCTGCAAACCTACTGCTAACAGGCCAAGTGAGCTTGAAAGCGCAGGGAGCGGTATGGGGTGATGAAATACTGCCCCCAGGGGGAAGACTTTGGAGACCTAACTCATGCTAAAAAGTGTTGCCGGTACCCTACTTCTTCTTTTGGGCAGCATGGCGATGCACGGGGTTTCAGCGTCTGAGCCCACCCCGCTTACTCCCTACAAAGCCACCTACCAAACCAAAGCGATGGGAGTGAAAGTCAAGATAAAACGGGAACTCCTCAGTACTGAAGATGGCTACACGCTGACCAGCAACGGCAGCTCCATGCTTGCCAAAATCCAAGAATCTGCGCGATTCAAGTTGATGGGAGAGCAAATTCAAGGCATTGATTATCAATATCAACTCAAATCTGTGGTGCGCAGGAAACGTGAGGTTATTTTTCTGCCCGAGGCCGGTGTTATAAAGAGCCTAAAAAAAGGCGACTGGACAGAACACCGGTGGTCTGAGGGTGTTCTCGACCAACTCAGCCAACAAGAACAGCTACGCTTAGATCTCCTAGCTGCTGCCAGCGCCTCTGAAGTGCCGCCGGGCACGCTCAATTTTAAGGTGGTAGATGGCCCTCGAATCAAAGACCGAACACTGCAATTTGTGGGAACGGAAACTCTGAAAACGCCTATGGGCGACGTGGAAACCCTCCACTATAAACAACTGCGATCACCCGAGGCTAAGCGACGCTCTGCTATTTGGGTCGCACCTTCCTTGGACTATCTGATGGTGCTTACTCGTCACGAGGAAGATGATTCGACCATTGAAATACGCTTAGAATCGACCACTCTCGCGCCTTAGACCAACAACCCGTCAAGCCTTGGGCAACGTTACACCTCGTTGTCCCTGATACTTACCACCACGGTCCGCATAGCTGGTTTCACAAACCTCGTCAGATTCAAAGAACAACATTTGAGCGACCCCTTCGTTGGCATAAATTTTTGCCGGCAGCGTTGTCGTATTTGAGAATTCGAGGGTTACATGCCCCTCCCATTCGGGCTCTAGTGGCGTGACATTCACGATAATGCCACAGCGCGCATAGGTGCTTTTTCCGAGGCACACCGTCAAAACGTTGCGAGGTATTCGAAAATATTCCACGGTTGCTGCCAGGGCAAAAGAGTTGGGAGGGATGACACAAACATCGCTTTCGACATGGACAAAACTGCCCTCATCGAAGTTTTTAGGGTCTACGGTCGCTGAGTTGATATTGGTGAAAACTTTAAACTCTCGGCTGCAACGTACGTCATAGCCATAACTCGAGGTTCCGTAGGAAATGAGCCTCTCATCGCCTTTTTGTCGAACTTGACCGGCTTCAAAAGGCTCAATCATGCCTTTCGTTTCAGCCATTTCACGTATCCAGCGGTCAGATTTTATCGTCAAGGTCAGTACTCCAGCTCTAGGTTCAATCGTCGCCCATGGTGATAATGGGCCCAGCATTAGGTTTCGCAGCACACAAACTCAGCCACAACGCGGACGCCGCCTGTTGGAAGCCCCGGGAGGCCGGGTCCTCGGGTGCCTCGTCTAGCATTGGCACACCCGCATCGGCAGTTTCTCTAACAATCTTGGATAAGGGAAGGCTGGCCAGTACACCAACGCCGTACTGGTCGGCCATTTGCTCGCCGCCACCACTGCCAAAGATGGGCTCCTCATGCCCGCACTGAGTACACACATGGGTGGCCATATTTTCAATAATCCCAAGCACCGGAATGTCGACCTTGCGAAACATTTCAATGCCTTTCTTGGCATCAATCAGTGCAATATCTTGCGGCGTGGTCACGATGACAGCCCCCGCCAAGGTGGCTTTCTGGGCAAGTGTCAGTTGAATATCGCCAGTACCCGGAGGCATATCCACCAGCAAAATATCTAACTCTCCCCACAGGGTTTGCTCGAGCATCTGAACAAGCGCACCACTCGCCATGGGCCCTCGCCAAACCATGGCCGTTGTTTCATCCGTTAAAAATGCCATGGACATGGCTTTGATACCCCCCACAGGCACCGGGTGCAGCCACTTTTCACCCTCTTGCTCAGGCATGATTTCGGCGTCCACGCCCAACATGCGCCGTTGGCTGGGCCCGTAAATATCTGCATCTAGCAGGCCCACAGACAAACCTTGCTGCTGCAATGCAAAGGCCAGATTCATGGTGACGGTGGACTTTCCCACCCCCCCTTTCCCCGAGGCAATGGCAACAATATGTTTAACTTGTGTTTGCATTGTATTGGTGTCCACCTTGTCGACTGGCGTGAAAAAAACAGCAGTATACCCAACTGGCTAAACTCGGTATGAAACAAGGCCGGCGTTCCGGTAAACTCCGCGTTCTTATCTGTCAGGCTCTTGTCCCGTATGACTTCTGCAACGCGGAATATACTCGTTACCTCTGCACTACCCTACGCCAACGCCCCACTGCACCTTGGCCATATTTTAGAGCAGGTACAGACTGACATTTGGGTAAGATTTCAGCGCTCCAGGGGACATCATTGTTTGTATGTGTGTGCCGATG
>QXYP01000296.1 GCA_009886815.1 Halieaceae bacterium | reverse complement strand
CTACTGGTTGTTTTTTGAACGTTTATGGCGGGAATTTTTTCACTGGCGCGCCGTCGTCGATGACGCACAAATGTTTAAAGTGGGCGGTGGCGCAGGAAAAATACGCGCCAATACCTTTGATCCGAGAAATTTTGCGCGATGGTGCGCCGGGGACACCAACTACCCCTTAGTTAACGCGCTGATGCGCCAGCTGGTAGCCACCGGCTGGATGAGTAACCGCGGTCGTCAAATAGCCGCTAGTTGCCTGATCAACGAACTCAACGTTGATTGGCGGTTTGGTGCCGCTTTCTTCGAAAAGCACCTCATCGACTATGACGTGGGCAGCAATTATGGCAACTGGCAGTACCTAGCAGGCGTTGGCAGCGACCCTCGCGGTGGCCGCCACTTTAATCTTGATAAACAAACTGCGCAGTGGGACCCACAAGGGGTTTTTACTGCCAAGTGGGGTGGCGATCGCCCCTCACAGCCCCACTACGTCATTGACGCGGCCGACTGGCCCATTGGTGAGGACCACTAATGCCCCGCATGCGTAAAAAAAGCGATTTGCCCACCAAAGTGTGCCCGGTCTGTGAACTGCCATTTTCCTGGCGTGCTCGCTGGAAAAATAATTGGGACGAGGTGGTCTATTGTTCTAGGCGTTGCGGGAGCCAGCGCAACAAAGTAAACAACAAACACTGACGCCAGGGGTCATCGTCAGGCCCGTGCCCCTGTAACCCCCCCGAACTGTTGGGCTTGTAATGTTGCCGAAATCTCTACAACCCTTGGCCAAAATCGAGACGGTAGCCGCGATCTAGGGCTGCACCTGCCAACACGCCAGCCAAACCCTGTTCAGACTTGGCTGAGGCTCACCGAGCCAGGGTGATAAGACCAGAATTACAACCGATCCAGCAGGGTGTCTGCCCATGCGGTTATGGCTTGCTTTTCATCAGGGTCACGCTTTCGCCAGTTACCCATGATTAACCCCATTCTTGGGTTTGAACTGAGTAACTCAGCGTTGCGATCAATAAAATGCCAATAAAGGCTGTTGTAAGGACAGGCATCGTCTCCGGTCATTTTCGCGGGGTTGTAGCGACACTGCTTACAGTGGTTGCCCTGCTTCTGAATATATTTACCGCTTGCTGCGTAGGGCTTACTCGCCATAGCACCCTCATCAGCGAACAACGCCATACCCGAGGTATTGGGTAATTCGACCCATTCGTAGGCGTCGACATAAACCGCCAAATACCAGGCACATACGCTGCTAACATCGAGCCCTGCCAGCAGCGCAAAATTGCCAATCACCATAAGACGCTGAATATGGTGGGCATAACCCAGATCGAGTGACTGGCTCAATGCCCGCTGCAAGCAGCGCATATCCGTTTGTGCAGTCCAGAAAAAATCCGGTAGCGGACGTCGGGCATCGAAAGTATTCCGGTCGGCATATTCGGGCATCAGCAACCAGTAAATGCCACGAACGTACTCTCGCCACCCTAAAATTTGGCGAATGAACCCTTCTGCCGCGGCGAGTGAACAGCGCTCAGCGCGATACTCAGCTTCCACCCGCTGACACAAGGCTAGGGGCTCGAGAAGGCCACAGTTGAGGTACATCGAAATAAGACTGTGAAACACCCATGGCGACTCTTCAGGCAACGCGTCCTGAAAATCCCCAAAGTTCGATAAGGTGTAACGACAAAACCAGTCAAATTGATCCTGAGCCGCTTCATGGGTCACCGCCAAGCGGAATTGGCTAAGGTCGCCGGGGTTGTCGGGAAAGTATTCGAGAACTTCCTCAATGACCTTTTGTGTGATCGCATCCGGCGGGACATCCTCACGCTCGGGAATTGCAATTTGATTGCGCCAACCTTTACGGTTGTCGGCGTCATAGTTCCACTGTCCACCACAGGGCCCTTGGTCATCGAGCAACAGATCGTAACGCTTGCGCATTTCCCGGTAAAAATATTCCATGCGTAACTGTTTACGCCCCGAAGCCCAAGCTGAGAAGTCATCATTCGATGCTAAAAAGCGCGTATCCTCTAATACATTCACCACAACACCTAGGCGCCCACTCCATTGCTGCATAGCCGCTAATAGCCGATATTCACCGGGGCTACACACTTCTATGCTTGCCGCCGGGTGCTGTTTGAGGGCCTCAGAACAAGCGCTTTCAAGGCTGGCGAGCCCCGCACTAATCTCGGTGTAGTAAACCGTGAAACCCCGGTCACGTAGGGCCTGCGCAAAGTGGCGCATGGCTGAGAAGATCAGCACCATTTTGTGACGATTATGGGGCACATAGGAGGCCTCTTCCCTCACCTCGGCCAGTACAATGCCGTCAGCTTGAGGGTCGGCGGCCGCTATCGCGGGATTACTCCAGCTGAGCTGATCCCCCAGCACTAGTATCAGTTTAGCGTTTGACATAGGGGTTATCCGACCTCAGTCACTACCATGCTTTGGCCACTAATCTTGCAGCCACGGCATAAGAAGTTCGTTGACATTGACTTGTGCTTTTAGCCGGGTAGCGAGCATAAACAACCCTGCAATTTTACGATGAATGTAAGCCACATCGACCGGAGGCGCCTCCCAAAACTCTCGGTAACGTTGTATATCACCCGCCATGGCAACAGCCTGCTTAGGAAGCTCAGATGCCCCAAAGTCATAAGGCTCATCGCGAGTCAGCGGCGCCAAGACTACTGTAGCCAGCTGCAAAATTGTCTCGCGATATGGCGTTGGCTCTGTGCCCAGCTTGTAGCCAATACGATTCGCAGCTTCGGCCATTGCGTCTTGGTTATTCACCACAACCGCCTTAAGAAGATCTAGGTAAGCCCCGGTAAATGCGGCTTTGAAACGACGTGACGCCCCAAAGTCGAGCAAGACAACCTGACCACTTTCGGGATCGTAACGGTAGTTGGCAAAGTTGGGATCGGTTTGTACCAACCTTAATTCAAACATTTCAATCAGCAGCAGCTCAAAGAGCAATGACATCACTCGATTGCGCTCCTCTTGATTCTCGTGAATCACATCCTCAATGGGCACTCCAGGCACGTAGGTCATACCCAGCACTCGTGATGAACTTAAAGCCGGAATGACCCTGGGCAATAGAAAGCGCTCGTCGTCACCCAGCGCGCGCACAAAAGCGTTGAGATAGCGCGCCTCCTGCTCGTAGTCGGCTTCTTCACGCAGCTGCGCCTTAACTTCAGCCAACAGCGGGGCAATTTCTATGTGCTTGGGCAGCAAGCCCGAGACCCGCAGCAAGGTGGCAAGATTATCGACATCCGAATCGATGCTTTCCCGTACCCCGGGGTATTGGACTTTCAGTACAGCTGAGCGGCCCTTTTTAGTGGTTAACCGATGAACCTGACCAATAGACGCCGCTGCAAAGGGCTGAAATTCGAAGTCATGGAGCTTGTGCTCAAAGTCAGTGCCAAAGGCGTCTGACAAGACCTCCCGAAGTTGGACATCGGGCATGGCATAACCGGCGTCGCGAAGTGTGGCAAGAATATCGGCGAGCTCTCTGGGCAAAAAGTCTCCGGTATCCATGGAGAAAATTTGCCCCAGCTTCATGGCTGCCCCGCGCATCTCAGCAAGCTGCTTGGTCAGGCGTCGCGCATTGGTGGGCGTTAATAAAAGGTCCCGTGCCTTAGGTCGGTTACCCGAGGCGACCTGCTTAACACCTTCAGTTAGCATGTTGCCT
>QXYP01000295.1:6180-13149 GCA_009886815.1 Halieaceae bacterium | reverse complement strand
GCATATTCAAACGGCCAATATTGAAATGCTGGATATCGCGAGTGTTGAAATATTACGCGGCCCGCAAGGTACGCTTTTTGGTAAGAACACCACGGGAGGGGCGATTAATGTCAAAACAAACCGCCCCGAGCTTGATAGCAATTCTTTGGAGATGCGCGGGCAGGTGGCCCAATACGGGCGCTATGAAGGTCAAGGCATTCTCAACTTAGCCGTCGGTGAAAATCTGGCGTTCAGAGCTGCAGCTGTTTACATGAAGTCAGACGGTTGGTACTCCAATAGCGCGGCTTATGGCCCGGTTGCTGATTTGGGTGTTGGCTTTCCACTGGCAGGTACCAGTGGGCAGGGGGATGGTGCGGATGTGGGTGGAGATGATGTTTTTAGCGGTCGCTTTAAGTTGCGTTGGCAACCCACAGCGGCCCTAGATATTAATCTTGCCTACGAGATTGTGCGCGACGACAGCGATGTGCCCCCCTCGTATAACAACACGCCGCCCAATACGGATTATGCTTGGAATGCCTTGGGGTTTACCCGTGATGCTGGCGATCCTCTCGATAATATGGCGATCACTAACCGTAACGACGTGCTGCTGAATATGGAGGCAGGCCATCAAATCGATGTTGATGGTTATTATTTAAATGTCGATTGGGATATCAACAGTGATTATACGTTGAGTGCTTTTGCCGGCTACCGGGAAACGGATTCACAGCTACCTAGTACTTACACCGGAGAGGTCGGTCCGGTGTCACTGTTTGACGCAAACCGCCAAGACGTTCGTGAAACGACGCAATTAGAACTTCGGGTGGCGTCAGACCTAGACGGCGCCTTCAATTGGGTGGGTGGTGTCTTTTACCAGCAGGATGACACGATATTCACGGTTGCTCAGGTGCTGGGCTTTGTCGATATGACTATCCCATCGGGTCAGGCCTTCGGCGACCCTTTTTACTTCAACAATAACCCACAGGTTCTCTCTAACGGTCAGGATGCTTCTGCTGAGGCGTTGTATCTGGACGGTACCTTCGATCTCACAGATAAACTCACCTTGGGCGCTGGCTTTCGGTATACCCATGAAAAGAAGAAATGGAGAGGGCGCAACCAAGTGTTTGTTCAAGCACTCACCGGAGGCTTCGATCCCTCACTGACCTGGCAGGTTCTTGGAGAGCCAATAGCGGCGGCAGACTTCAATAAATACCCTCTGGGTGTTGTTGAGGATGAGGAGAGTTGGAGTGAGCCAACTTGGCGTTTAAATTTGGGCTATCAGGCGACAGACGATCTGTACACCTATGCTACCTACTCTCGAGGCTTTAAGAGCGGTGGGTACAACGATCAGACGGGTACCAGTGGCAATCCCATTGAGTCTCTACAGGCGCGCCCGACGGATCCTGAAATCGCAGATTCATTTGAGCTGGGACTGCGTTCAGAATTCTTTAATAACCGTTTGCGTCTCAATCTTACGGGGTTCTATGTCACATACGATGATTCACAACAGCAGCTGCTGGCCAGAATTACAGCAGACCGTGATGGCGATGGCATCGATGAAAGCGAATTTCAAGAAACGCGCTACTTTAATGCAGCGGAAATTGAAGTCACCGGCTTAGAATTCGAGGCAGCTTGGTTGTTGACCGACAACTTCACTGTTATGGGGAGTCTTGGCACGCTAGACGCTGAATTCAAGTCTTTTGAGGCAGATACCAACTTTGACGGCACCATCGACATTGATTTAACCGGCAGCCCTGTTGCCCGTGCGCCGGAGAGTACCTGGAATCTCGACTTTCTCTACAATTCGGCGATAGCGGGAGGGCATCTCGATTTGGCTTTAAATATAAATTATGAGGACGAGGCTGTTTATGCCTACACCTCGGTGCCAGATTCAGATAACGGTCTTACTGATGAGCGAACCTTGGTTAATGTCGCGGCAACGTATACAGCTCAGGGTGGGCGTTGGTGGGTGCGGTTATACGGAAAAAACCTAACGGACGAGCGGTATCGTGTGGGTGACCTGCCTGTGGCCAATCTTTGGATGATGTCGTTCTATGGAGAGCCTGAAACGATTGGCATCGAAGGCGGTATGCGCCTGAATTGGTAGGGCTTGTTTTGATTATAGGGCTGGGAGGGTTGTGCCTTCCGTGAAGATGGCGTTTCGGGGTTTTACAAATACGGCGCTGGCCGAGGCCGTCACCTCGCCCTCGTGACTTAATTCAGCGTCGACTTGCATCTTGCGCTCAGTCAGAGGGGTGAGGCTCGCGACAAGCTTTAACTCGCAGTTGAGAGGGGTGGGCCGTCGGTACCGAATATCAAGGCCTCCCGTCATGCCAGCATTACCCGCGCGGACTTGGGCCATGCCCATAAAATGATCGAGAATTGCCGCGACCCAGCCACCATGCACGTGGTTGGGTGGGCCCTCGTAGGACCAATTGAACGTGACGGCACCGTAAACTTTGTCTCCGTCAAACCAGTGGCGCAGTCCCGGTGACATGGGATGACTCGCACCCCCAACACACAGCATTTCATGGTTGGCTACGGGGTAACTGCCGTAGGCATTGGCATGTGCGACAACGCCGTTGAGTTGTCTATAGCCTTTGAGCTGATCAGTAAGCGCCTCAATATTATTGACGATGGAATTAGCATCAGCTGGATCGATATCGCCGGTGGTGGCCGCCTCAATCAGCGCGCTGACAGCCGTCGCAACCTGACGACGGGCCTTCCAATACTCCCTATGCTCCTCGTCAACATCTTCGGTGATAAAGGGTGAGGAGTAGCCTTTATCCATTACGCTACAACCTCTAGAGCGCGCAGCCGATCGCGCCATTGCCACAGTTCTTGCGCGAGTATGTCTGGTACTTCCAGCGCAGAAAAATGCCCACCTTTCGCTATTTGATCATTAAAGTAGTGCAAATTGAGGAATTTTTTTCGAGCCCAGCGCTCACTGGATCGAAAAATCTCATTGGGGAAGAGAGAAATGGCGGTGGATAACTCGACCTCCGACATGTCAGGGTTATTAAAGCTCTCCCAGTACAAACGCGCCGAACTCGCCCCTGAATTGGTTAGCCAGTAAAGCATGACGGTATCTAACAGTTCATCGCGGTTAATGGCATTTTCAGGGTGTCGCAAACCATTGACCTCGCAATCGCACCACTGGGCATATTTTTCGATTATCCATGCCATCTGTCCTGTGGGAGAGTCGGCGAGAGCGTAACCCAAAGTTTGTGGACGGGTGCTTTGCTGCTTCGAGTATCCCGAATCCCATTCCTGATAAAAGTTGAATGCTTCAAGCGCCGTAACTTCTTCGGGCAGCAGCGTCTCCAGTGTTTCAGCGTCTGGGGCAACCACGGGCAGGGTGATGTGTATGCCGGCGCAGGTGGTGTTTGGTGCCAAAGCGATAGCCTGGGTGACCAACGAGCCCCAGTCACCGCCATGGGCCAGAAATGATTCATGCCCTAATCGCTTCATTAACGCGATCCAAAGGTCAGCAATTTTTTGTACGCTGGTTCCTGGCGATCGAGGTTTGTCGGAAAAACCGTAGCCGGGTAAGGCCGGAGCAACGACATGAAAGGCGTTTTCAGCGCGACCACCAAATTTAGTAGGGTCGCTCAGTCGATCAATGACGTGCCGAAACTCCAGCACTGAGCCAGGCCAGCCATGAGTCAGTAACAAGGGCGTTGCCTGGGTGTGGGGCGATCGTTGATAAATAAAATGAATGTTCAAACCTTCGATTTCGGTTTTGAAGTTGGGCCAGTGATTCAGGGTCTCAGCGACCCGCGTCATATCGTACTGAGAAGCCCAGTAATTGGTCAGTTCTCTCACATAAGCCAGCGGTGTGCCTTGACTCCAGTCCTCCACGGTTTCCTCGTCGGGGTAGCGGGTCAGTTGTAGCCGCTGTTGAAGGTCAGCAATGGCTGTATCCTCAATGTGAGGTTGGAATGGGGTGATCGGTGATTCCATGGTTAGCTCTCAGGGTTCTATAGGAGCGAAACAGCTTATCTGCAGATGCATGTTCAGACCAGCGCTAGCTCAGGCTGCATCGCTTTCTAAACAAAGGTTTTGGAAAGGATGGTGACCTTGCAACCCCTTGGCCAGCTTGGTGTGTCGCCTTGCCCAAGTTAGTGTGCCGATGCGTTGTCGATTTGTGCGTCTATGAAGCTTTCGAGCTGGGCGCGTTGGGCAGCAGATTCCTTTGTTTTGGCGAGTAAGTACGACGTGCGAGGCTCTCTGTCCAGAAAAAGCTTGCCTGAAATCTCGCCGGCTTCCTTCGCTCTTGCAAGCCAGATAATGGTATCGGCCCCTTCGTCGGAAGTGCGAAGAATTCGACGGGTAATACTGCGAAAGGTCGGTAGGGCAGAGGCTACCCCGGGGGTGTCTGCCCAGCCAGGATGCATAGCGTTAACAATAATACGGTCCTCTTGCCACTGCGCTGCCCACAACTCACTCAACACGGTGAGGGCACGCTTTGCTCGTGCGTAGGCCTGTGCCCCCTGATACTTGGCGGGTGTCATGATGAGCCGGTCGCAGACAAGTTTTTCCGTATACATGCCCCCGGATACGACATTGATGACTCTTGAAGGTGTGCTGTGACCTTCAAGTAAAGGGTGCAGCTTGCGGGTGAGTAGGGATGGGCTGGCTAGCAGCAGCGCAAAGCTCTGCTCTAATCCCTCGCTGGTCAACGCATAGTCATTAAATAGTGCCCCTGCGTTGTTGATAAGTACATCAATGGCTTTATTTTTAGCCAGTAGTCGATCGGCCAATGCGTTCACCTCAGCCATGAGTGAAAGGTCGGCGATCTCGACCGTAATATCGGATCTTCCGGTCTCTGCCTCCAAAGTTTCAAGCAGTTCATCACGCTTTGCCGGGTTGCGGATGACAAGAGTCAAATCGGCCCCTGCTTCTGCAAGCGCAACACTGGTGGCGAGGCCCAAACCACTATTGGCCCCTGTTAAAACAACATGCCGACCATCGAGAAAATGCGAGTTTGGATTTCTCTGGGCGATACTTCGGCGGTATCCCCATTTTGAAAACATGGCAACACCCGGGGCGACCCAACGATCTGCTCGGGCGGTGCAGTCAGAAATTCCTGGTGGCGAGCTTAAACTGTCGAGGGCAGATTTTAGTCCCTGCAGGGTCTCGCTACCCATGGCGCGCATGCCTGATTCAAGCTGTTGCTCAAAGGTGCTAATGCCCAAGCGGTATTTAAATTCTGCGGTATAGCTGATGTGGGTCAGCGCCTCACTTTCGGTGAAAGTAATGACGTCTCGGACTTCAAAAAAGCGGCTTTTACCCACCAAAACAACCGACGCCCAAGGGTAGAATTCGGTAATCTCGTATTCAATCGTCACCTTTGCCGGCCCTACTGCGCACTGCACGGTAAATCTTGAGCCCAAACCTATGGGGCCAGATGTGCGCTTTTTGGCATTGAGGGCAGTCGCGTCCCATTCAGCAACGGTTCTGAAGTCTGCGACATAGCGGAAACAGTCTTTGATATCTCGCTCAACCGTGATCTCTTCGTGGAGTGTAATCATGAAGGGCTTGGATCGTTGCGGAATGAGCAAAAACATACGACCATCGTCAGCGAGCAGTTCACTGCCGCTTTATTCTTCAGACCAGACGGTTCGCACAGCCTCCCCAAAATCGTCGTATATTACGCGCTTCCTAGGCAGTGGCTTGCGGCCACGTTTGGGTGTTGGTGTGCGCTTCAATTGCATTTTACGTCGCTCATCTAATGTGGCAACGACTTCATCTAGTGGCGTGCGCGACGTTCTCGGTTCGTTGAAAATTGGCGTGCGAAGGGGAGCGGCGCTGGATTCCAGTGCAGTCTCGCCCGTCTCAACATTAATGATTCGCCCACCCCTAGCCAAAAAGCTCTCGATATCTCTATCTAGGTCGTTGCGCAAATCAGCCTTGTTGGCCTTGTGTTTATAAATTTCGCGTTTCATCGCCGTGTAGTATAGCGACCCTTAACCGAGAGATCATGCGATAGCTTTGTTAATGATTGCGCGTGAGGTCTGTTTTTCTGGTTAAATGCCGTGTTTTCGAGAGTGAGGTGGGCTGCCTGTGATTCAGGCAACAAGGTGACGCAGATATGAGGATGATTAGATCCTTACTGACATTTTTATGGATTGCACTCTCAGTGATTCCTGTGGGTACGCTGCTGCTCATTTTTTCCCTTTTCGTTAGCGCCGATCGCTTGTGGTGGTGGTTTGCCCAGCCCTACCTCTACGCGTCGATTTTTGCGGTGCGCTGGATCGGCGGGGTCAAATACCGCGTGGTGGGGCTTGAGAACTTGCCCGACGTTGACGATAACCAGCGAATCATTCTCTGTCCTAAACATCAGTCTACCTGGGAGACGTTTTTTATTCCTAGCATGACGCCTCATCCTCTGGCTTATGTATTTAAGCGGGAGCTGCTTTTGGTGCCTTTTTTCGGATGGGCTATGGCTAGACTTGATATGGTGCATATCGATCGCAGTGCTCGAGGCCAGGCTTGGAACAAGGTTGCTGATCTGGGCGTGAAACTTATGGATAAGGGCAAGTGGGTCATTATGTTTCCCGAAGGCACACGAACCCACCGAGGAAAGCAGGGGGACTACAAAAACGGTGCGGCGCGTTTGGCTCTGGCTACTGGCGCAAAGATTATTCCGATCGCGGTAGCTTCCGGCCGTTGTTGGCCAAGAAAAAGTTGGCGCTTTACCCCGGGCGTCATTGACGTATCGATAGGTGAACCCATGGGCGCTTTAGTAGGGGAGTCTCCCATAGAATTAATGGCTAGAGTAGAAATGTGGGTCGAGACTGAAATGCGCGTAATAGATCCTTTGGCATATGGGCAGTCGTAGTGTTCAAAGCGGGTCCTAAGGCGGTTTTTATCGCGTTCATGGCAAGGGCGACGCCGGAGGTATACTCAAACCAGGGCTGGGGTGTGGATTTACCTGCGCACGATGTCAAATACAGTACTTTTAATGACCTTTAGGAGCAGCAAGCTATG
>QXYP01000295.1:0-6170 GCA_009886815.1 Halieaceae bacterium | reverse complement strand
TGAGGTGACCTATGAGTCGGCGGGAGTCACTTTTATTAGCACGATGGCGTGGGATGATAGCCTGGGACCAAGACCTGCGGTGCTAGTAGCGCCGACTTGGGCGGGCTGCACGGATTTTGAACGTGACCAAGCGCTGCGACTCGCGGGTTTGGGTTATGTGGGTTTGGCCGTTGATATGTACGGTGGCGGAGCCATAGGCGCCGATAAGGCCGAGTGCACTGCGTTGATGACGCCCATGATGTCAGACCGAGCCATACTGCAGGCTCGAATTGGTGCAGCGGCAGATGCCGTTCGTAGTCAGCCTGAGTCAGCAGATGAACCGGTTGCAGCTATTGGCTTCTGTTTTGGTGGCCTCTGTGTTCTTGATCTGGCGCGTTCCCGGCAAGATGTAGCCGGTGTGGTATCGCTCCATGGCTTACTGCTACCCGCCGATAACCTGCCTGACCCAAGTCTTCAGGCTAAAGTCTTGGTATTGCATGGCTATGATGATCCCATGGTTGCGCCCGAACAAATGCTCGCTTTCACCACTGAGATGACGGCCACTGGCTGTGACTGGCAGTTACATGCTTACGGGCAAACCCTGCATGCATTTACCAACCCCGAAGCCAACGATCCAGACTTTGGCACTGTTTATAGTGCTACCGCTAGCCGCCGTGCTTATCGGGCCCTCGATGACTTTTTGGCGGAGGTGCTGTCCTAATGGGACTGTATAGTCGTTATGTTGTACCGCGGCTCGTCACCTGCGCTTGTGGCACCAAGCCCGTTATCCGTCAGCGTCAGAAAGTGGTGCCCCAGGCCCAAGGACGTGTTTTAGAGATCGGCCTAGGGGCCGGTCATAATTTGCCGCACTACGATCCTAGCCAGGTGGAGCGCGTTGTTGGCATTGACCCCTGTGAGGAATCTTGGCGACTGGCGAGGCCTCGAGTTCGTGCCGTGCCTTTTGATGTGGAATTCAAAGCGGGATCTGCTGAGGATATACCCGCCGATGATGCGAGCTTTGATACGGTTCTCCTGACTTTTTCACTGTGCACGATTCCAGATCCTGCTGCGGCTGTAAAAGAAGCTCGCCGTGTCCTACGCCCCTCTGGGAAACTTGTTTTTTGTGAACATGGTGAAGCGCCCGATGCCGAGGTCGCACGTTGGCAGGCTAGGGTGAACCCCGTTTGGAAGCGACTGTTTGGGGGCTGCAACCTCAATCGTAATATTGTCGAGATTATTGGTGGCAACGGCTTTCGCTTGGACGATGTCGATCAAATGTATTTACCAGGGACACCCCGCGTGGCGGGCTTCAATATTTGGGGCACGGCACGTCCAGGCTAGTCATCGATACGGCAGTTTTGGACAGTTTTTGAGGCGACCCGTGATTGCAAGCGCGGTGGCGCTTGGTGGCGGAGTGTCCTTAGAAAAGCGCTGTGGTTGCCATTACGCGAGCATTTCCATTGAATTCACGACAATCCATACACCCTCGAATTTTGGCGGCTGGAGGTAGGCTACACTGCGCAACATGAAAAACTGTCTCATTTTAACCGCGCTGCTGCTTTTGGTCGGGTGTCAGACCGAAGGACCAAAGCCCGCCCGATATGCGCCTTCAGATCCGATTGATATGACCGGAAACTGGGAGGTGGATTATGCGCGCAGTGACAATATTCAACGCCGCTTCAACACCATTATTCGGCAATTACAGCAAGAGGCGGAACGTCGAGCCAGAGCGGCTGAGCGTGGCCAGACTTATTCGGGGGCGCCCATGTCCTCGGGCCGAGAGTTACTAGCGCTGGCAGAGATGGCGGAACTTATCACGGCGCCAGAATTGTTAGAAGTGATCCAGACTGACAATACGGTGAGGGTAAAGCGGGAAAACAGTTTCGCCTTGATTTGCGTAACCGATCGTCCCCCGCCAACGGTCACAAAAACGCCTTTCGGTGAAGAGCAGTGCGGATGGGATGGCCATCAACTGTTTTTCGATATTAGGCTCCCTGATGGTTTGTCGGTGCGTCACCGATTGACGCGTTCAGCATTAGCAGATTCCCTGGTGCTGCAAACCGCGGTTTATTCACCCACCGTGCGCGAGCCCTTTATCGTCAATCGCGTTTATTCCCGATTTGATCCGGCAAAGGCGGGCTACCGCTGTACGCAAACCCTCAGTAAGGGAACTGTTTGCACGACGGAGAAGCCCAACTGATGGCAACGTCCCCAAGCTTGGCGGCACTCTTGCTAATACTGTCACTCAGCACGGCGCTGCTGGGTTGCAGCAGCCCTCGGGAGTCGACCACCGGTTTACCCGCTTATGCCGCAAGCGATGCGGCCAGCGCTGCTGACTGGCCAGCACCGATTGCAAATACTGCGCTACGAATGGATCTTGAACCCCTGCCATTGGAAGTTGGTGTTGTTGTTTTTGAAGAGGGTATAAGCAACCCCGATGCGCGAGATGCCCGTGACAAGTTGCGGTCTGTAGAAACGCGTCTTGCCGCAGCGTATCTGCGCGATATCCTGACTGAGTCCGGGCAGTGGGGTGCGGTGCGGGTTTTGCCTGGAGCTAGTCATTTTGCGGCCCTCACATTATCCGGCGCGATCGTTCACTCTGACGGAAGGCACTTTGTTGTCGATGTGAAGGCGGTAGACGCGACTAACCGCGTCTGGCTCGATGCCCGCTTTCATAGCCAAACTTCTGCTGCCGACTATCTCGATAACACAACCGAACCTTTTAGACCGCTCTTTGTGTCGATTGCCAACCGGTTGCGAGAGGCTGCAGTTGGTTTAGCGCCTCAAGATGTCGCGAGGCTTCTGGGAGTCGCAGATTTACGCTACGCACAAGAGCTAGCACCTGAGGTTTTCTCTTCTTACTTAGCTGAGGAAAACGGCCGCCTCAAGCCCAATCGATTGCCCGCAGATTCTGATCCTATGATGGCGCGGATAGCACGTATACGTAACCAAGAAGCGCTCTTTATTGATACCGTTGATGAGCAGTATGTCGATTTGGGTGACGAGTTAGGGCCAACCTATCGCTTGTGGCGCCGGTCAAGTTTTGAGCAGGCAGAATACCTTGAGGCCTATACTGAGCGTGCTTCAGGCCGGGAGTTGAAGGCGAAGCAGGGCAGTTTTGCTGCCATGCAGCAAGTCTATTCGGCGTATCGCTCAGTCCGTATTCAGGAGCAGGATTTGTTTGAGCTGGCGACCGGCTTCGATAATGAAACTGCGCCCACGGTTTTGGAGCTAGGCGAGAATGTAGTGCGCCTTGGCGGCACACTCGATGAACAGTATTCACAATGGCGACGTATTCTTGGCCAAATTATTGCTATAGAGCAGGGTGGTTTGTGACTCAGTATCGTTTTCTTGCCACCAGCCCTAAGGGACTAGGCAGTCTCCTTGTGCCCGAGATGAAGGAGCTGGGAGCGGTTGATGTTCGAGAGACTGTTGCCGGCGTCACTTTTAATGGGGGTTTAGGCGTTGGATACCGTGCCTGCCTTCACAGCCGCTTAGCCAATCGCATCATCTTACAGCTTAGTGAATTTGCTGCCAGTCGTGCTGATGACTTGTACGACGGCATGGCTAATTTGCCCTGGTGTGACCATTTATCCCCCAGCAGTACGCTTGCCATTGATTTCTCCGGGCGCTCAGAAGATATCAGGAACACCCAGTTTGGCGCCCAACGATGTAAAGATGCGATCGTTGATGTGTTTCGCAGTCGAGGTTTAGATCGACCCAGTGTCGACACCCGTGTACCCGATTTGCGTATTCACGTCCGGCTGCATCGAGGTCGTGTCAGTGTGGGTATCGACCTCTCAGGGACAAGTTTGCATCAGCGCGGTTATCGCACGGAGCCGGGCAAAGCGCCATTGAAGGAAAATCTCGCCGCTGCGGTGTTGATTCGAAGCGGTTGGCCAGAGTGTTTGGAAGCAGGTCAACCGTTAGTCGATCCGATGTGTGGCTCTGGAACGTTTTTGATAGAGGCGGCCATGATGGCCACGGGAAGACCCCCAGGGCTTGATCGCAAGCGTTGGGGGTTTCAGGGGTGGCTAGGGCACAGTTCATCCCAGTGGCAGACTATCGAGGCTGACGGTAGAAGCCGTCTGCGTGCCGCGCCCGAGGGAGTCGAGTTGCGTGGTTATGATGGTGACATCCGTGCGGTAAGGCGTGCTGAAGCCAGCATAGCCGCACTGGGGCTTGATGATTTGATCAGGGTGCGCCCGAAAGCCCTCAATACGCTTACCAGACCAACCCACCGGTCGATGCCAGAAGGGCTGCTGATCTGCAACCCGCCTTGGGGCGAGCGTTTGGGGCAGTTGTCGACGATGGAGTTACTGTATCGCGAGCTAGGTCAGGTCATGCATCGGGAATTTCAGGGATGGAAAGCCGGTATTTTGACCGCCCATAATGAGTTGGGGAGAGCGGTTGGTCTTCGCAGTCACAAGCAATACGCACTCAATAACGGCTCCATTGATATCCAACTTTTACTGTTTGATCTCGGTTCTAGCAACCGACTTGCACAGGACCTAAACAAAGAAAAGGTAACAGAGGGGGGTGTCAACCCGACCAAAGAGGGCCGAGAGCCTTTGAGTGAGGGTGCAACTATGCTGGCTAATCGGCTGGTTAAAAATAGACGCCGTCTCAAGTCGTGGCTCAAGTCTAGCCAAACGTCTTGCTACCGACTGTACGATGCGGATATGCCCGAGTACGCGGTCGCGATTGATGTTTATGAAGGTATCCCGCACGTGGCAGAGTATGCGCCACCAAAAACGATCAATGAGGAGGCGGCAGAACATCGATTTCAAGAGGCATTGGCAGCGGTGCGGCAAGTATTAGAGTGGCCGGCAGACCAGCCAATTGCTGCTAAGCGTCGTCAGCGTCAGCGAGGTGCCGATCAATACAACAAGCTCGATCAAACGGGTGAGCGGATTACCGTTCGCGAGGGCTCCGCTCGATTACTGATCAATCTAAACGATTATTTGGATACGGGCTTGTTTCTAGACCATCGGCCCCTGCGACTAACCCTAGAGAAAGAGGCCGCAGGCAAACATTTTCTGAACCTTTTCTGTTATACCGGCGCCGCGACCATTCATGCTGCACTCGGGGGGGCAGCGACGTCGACCAGTGTCGATTTATCAAACACCTATCTCAAATGGTTTGAAGATAATCTGGCGCTAAACGGCATGTCAGCCCGGCAGCACCGCGCGGTTCGGGCCGATTGTATGACCTGGCTGGAAGGCTGTGATCGGAAGTTTGATCTGGTGCTGCTAGACCCTCCCTCGTTCTCTAATTCGAAGGCTACTGAAAATACACTGGATATTGTTCGGGACCAAATTGCACTGGTGGATGCGGCAATGTCCGTGCTCAGCTCAAATGGAACGCTGTATTTTTCGAACAACCATCGCCGTTTTGAGCTGGCAGAAGAATTGAAGCAGCGTTATCGCACTGAAGACATTACCCGTCAGACCATCCCGGAAGATTTTAATCGCCGTAAAGATATACATCACTGTTGGCGCTTTCAGCACCCGTTAACTTAACCCGTCGTCCCGGGTATGTAGAGTTTCTGAGTGGTACTTACCGAGAGATTATGCGACCGAACGTGGCCACTTGATTTACACCTGCCGCCGTGGCTTTTTTAGCGACCGGTATTAGCACGGCTAAAAATACGACTGAAGGTATTTGGAGGTGCCGTATTTTCGAGGTGCTGGTTGACTGTAAGTGTGATTATTCGGCTGCCGTAGTGCACTTTTCAGTCCTAAAAATAGTCCTGTGGTGTTATACTTTGCTCGCCAAAAATTAGAGGTTCGACCTAGAGGCTGCCCCAGTCCTGCCGTGTTTGCTGTGCAGGGCGTTAGGCCTTAGAGCCACTTTGGCATACTTCTGAAAGTCATGGCCTTCAAAAAAACGAGGGCGCGTTATAGAAATAGCTGATCCCGGAGACGACACATGGGCAAAACCTTATATGACAAACTGTGGGAAAGTCATTTGGTAGAGACCCGTGATGATGGCACGGCGTTGATCTACATCGACCGTCAATTACTGCACGAGGTCACATCACCTCAAGCTTTTGAAGGGCTGAGGCTCGCGGGGCGCCAACCCTGGAGAATCAGTGCCAACATTGCAGTGCCTGATCATAATGTCTCCACTAAGGCCAGTGAGCGGGCTCAAGGCCTTGCCGGCGTCAAAGATCAGGTATCTCGCATTCA
>QXYP01000294.1:721-5669 GCA_009886815.1 Halieaceae bacterium | reverse complement strand
TAAGGCCTAGAAGCGCTCCCAGGCTCCAGGCACAAAACAAGCACGGATAAAGTAAGGCCCCGGGGGCGTGTTGGCTCTTCCATGGGCTGCGGCACTTTGATGGGCTGCGGCACTATGGGTTAGTCTCGAACATCTGCAGTTCAGGATTGGAGCAGCGATATGTCAATGCGAACAATCGCCAGAGAATTCATCGCCATCATCAGCCCGCCTCTACTCTATGGTTTGCTGTGTCTGCCCCTGACTGGCATGTTACTGGCCCAGTATCCCAATGCAGTCAATAACCTGGGAGGCACCCATAACACCAGTCTAGTGATTGCCATCGAATTCATCCAATGCGCTACGCTCATGATTTGCGGTGGCGTCATTTATTTTATAGCCGGGCAACAACCAAGATATAAAATGCTACAGGCGGGTGTCGTTATTGAAATGCTAGCCATCGCCATCTGGGTAGAAGTTCAATATTGGGGTGCTATGCCGGTCTGGCATCACTTTGTTTTCTTCACTCTGATCGTTTGCGGCATACCAATGGGCAGCCATCTAGCGAACCGATGGCGTAGTACCCGAGCTTAATTGGGCAACTTGGGCCTATGAGCGCCAGACCGATAAGACGCGTTAGAGACGGCTTATCGCGTTGCCTCGAAGACATAGGCCGCCAAGGCATCAACCTCATGAGTACTCAGTTGCCCCCCATAGGCGGGCATCGCTCCTACGCCCTGAGTCATCGCGTTACGCAACTGCGCTAGGCTGGGCTTTAAGGTATTAAGGTTGGGGCCAACCACGCCTTGAGCGTTGGCATCTTCCAGGCTGTGACAGACACCGCAGCCAGGCTGGGCCTTGGTCATGAAAAGGTCTTTACCCAACAGCGCCTGATCAGACAGCGTTAATGCGGGTTTAGCCGCGACTGTAACAGCAGGCGCTGCCTGAGCCATTGATGAGCGCTCCTCGTTGGGTTCATTGGCCAGAGCGATCTTTGGCAGTTCCTTCAATACGGCAATTTCAAGGACATGATCTTCCCAGCCGTTATGACCATAACCGCGGTGATTGTCTTCTGCCTGCTGCGGTTGCTGCTCACCCAGTGTATCAACCGCGCGGGTAACAACACGATGACGGCCAACATCTAGCTCAGCTTGTAGACTGAATGTGCGCCACGCATTGGGCCCAAGGTCGGGCCCCACCAGTTCGGCTAACTGCCAGGTCTTGCCCAAGTCAAAGGAAACCTCTACCGACTGAATACCACGCTCTCCCGCGAAAGCAACACCATATAACGTGTTCATACCCGCTAATACGGGCTCTCCATCTGCGCCTGGGCCGTTTAACCAAGACTTAACGGGCATTCGCCACATGGAGGGATGCTCGGGGCTACCCGAAGCACCTTGCGCCCTGAATCGATATCCCGACTGCTGGATTTTAGCCGAAGATTCCCCCGGGGTTGCCGCCAATAGCCGAACCCATTTCACGTTATTTACCCCAAAGTACCCCGGAACAATAAGACGCAGAGGCCCACCATGGACAGCCGGCAGGGGCGCGCCATTCATCTCCCAAACCAACAAACAGTCTTCCAGACCCTTGGCAATAGGCACAGACCGCTCAACCACAACGGCGTTTTTATCAATGCCCTCGGGCAGCTCTTCACCACCTGACGCCGTCAAAAAAGCAGCATCACCTGCTACACCACCAAAATATTCAAAAATATCGGCAACCCTGACACCCGTCCACAACGCGCAACCCGCCGCACCAACAGCCCATTGAGAACCCGAGGGATCATGGGAAAAGAACTCGCGACCGTTTCCCGAACACTGCAATACCGTAGCAACAGTCTCTATGGGCATGCGTTTAAGGTCGGCAAGGGTCAAGCTGCCCACCTGCTTACAGCCTTGTACGTCGAAAGACCAGCTGTCACCGACCCCGGTAACCGCGGCAGCCGGCATAGGAAGATTGTTTCGCACAAAAAAGTGTGACGCCGGCGTAATCGGGCCAAAACCAAACTCGCTGCGGCGGGTTTCCAGCGCCCAGGGTAAGTCGTTGTGCACAATAAATGTGGAGGACCGCTTACTGTATGGCATGGGCCGCTGAGCGTTTGCCAAGGTGATCGACTGCCCTGCGAGGGTGACACCGGCAACCAGACTCTTCACCATGAAGCGTCTTGAAAATGGCTCCATACTAGCTCTCCCTAATTCTATCACCGCATCATTTTGCAGTTTGCACGACTATACAGCCTGTAGGGTTGGTATTGAATTTAGAGTCTAAAACTTTGAAAACCCTTGCACCCCTAGGGTGTAACGCTAACGCTAGATTCTTGGTGCGCTAACGCTTCGGGGCAAAGACCAGCCAGCGACATGAGCCACGCATGTTGTCTATAGGCAGCGGCGTTGCGTGTTTTATCGAACCTCGTGCCTAACACCGTCGAGCTCAGTTGCGTCTGCCCTTGAGGTAGCCAACAGCACCTAAGCTCGATCTATTTTCAACCTTTGGGAAACACAAACACAATATTCATTCGTAGCGCCCAGCCTTTTGGCCCAAACTCACCCGAATCTGCCCAATATCGAACACCGCCGCCAATCTGCATGAGCTGATTACCGAATTTCATTAACTGATTTGCACCCACGTTAATGGGCACTGACCAATCCTTGCTATCCCAGTTATAAGTGGATTCAGTATTGACGTAGTAGGTTAATTTTTTGGGCGTTATGTAAGAGACAAACGGCTGTAAAAAGCTCGCATTAATCTCAGTATTGTCTTCTTTAGCGAAGGACCACAAGTGGTTTCCCAGGGCTCCATACGTCCAGGGACCCGACTGTTTCAACACCAAGCCTGTGGGGCCAGCTGCCCAAGCTCTTGGGCCCAATGCATCTTTCGTTGCGGTTGGAATGTTGATAACAGGACCTACGCCCCAGACGAGACCACCCGCAGTAGGCGCTTTAGGTGAAAAGAAAAAGCTCTGCACCACATCGCCGACGCCAGACTCACCCTGGCCTTGCACTGGAAAGTCTGACTGGTCGATAAAAGGTAAAATAGTTCGAGAAATCATGTTCCAGTCGTCATTGAGTGAGACCGGAATGACAGGCTGAACATTGGTTTTCCAAATAGAACCCTTTTCACCCAAGCCGTACTTATCATCGTAGTTGATTTGAATCGGCACGCTGATCAGCGAGGCCACTGGGTTGGCTAACTTCTGAGCGATAGACGCATCGTCGGCTGTGGCAATCTGTGACAGCATCGACAGGCAGGTCGTCATCGCAATACTAATCGAGCGCTTCGAGATAAAGGCTGACATGAACCCTCTCCATAAAATATGGCTTTGCAGAACGCCTGCAACTAGCACGCGCTCCTCTATAATGGTTAGGGCGAAACTCTAATGCTTTGTTAACAAAATGCTACCTAGATTCTTCAATCTGTCGCCATTTGCTGTCGGTACTGGGGAACGACCTCCACTTCAAATACTCAAATCGTCACAGTTATAGTCTTTGATATCGGCCTTGGCTTGGGCATTCCAGCTGAAGACTTTTTGAGCTTCTGCAAAAGGCTGATAGCGATAGGAAGCTTCATCCGAAAAACGCTGCTGCCGCGCATCGATGGCATAACCCAGAACGCGGGAGCGGCGAGCAATAATTTCTTCATCAAACTCTTGTGCTTCGCTGTGGATACCGCCTCCCTGAACTCCCAGCACCGATGATCGACGGTGAAAACCAAAGTTAACCGTGACCCGCGGCTCCAAACCACAGTTTGGAAACGACCCATGCAGCAACTGGCGATTGCAGATGACAACGTCACCCGGGTTACAAACCAGCGGAACGGCTCCCTCAAGACGCTCACTCCCTGCGTCTGCCACCAGCTTACTGATATCGAGCTTACCCAGCTTGTGTGTACCCGGAACCACCCAAACACCATTTACGGCAGTGCTACCGTACACCTGCGCCATAAAATTAAAACCGTGAATGTCTTCATCAAAGTCGTCGCTGTCCCAATGAGTAACGCCATCTTGGTGCCAGGAAACTGCCGCACCAATACCGGGATCTTTAATAAACAACGCCTCATTAAATGGCGCGAAGTCTGGCCCGTTAATCGCCTCGGCAACTCGCAATAGCTGAGGATGCGCATAGGTACGCAAACAGGCTTCGGAAAACTGCAGGGAACCCAAAAGAATAAAAGGCGCTGCTGCTGGTGCTTCGGCAGCGGCCTCAGGCTCAAACATCTTGACCTGATGACGCCCGTTGGCAAGTGCCGTACCGCCCAAAGGATCGCCAAGTGGCTTCGACCAAACCAGAGTTAATGCTTTGCAGTCAGCACCGAGGGCTGGCTGCCCATCCGCGTTGACGGGGCTATCTGGGCCCGTAGGAAATCTCTGTCGCATTGCGCCCAAATCAGACTCAATATCTGCGAGCTCTTGTGTGCTTAGCACGTTAGTGAAAACATAAAATCCGTAGCGCGAGTAGGCCTCTCTGATACTAGGATCGAGACCACCGTTTGTATCAAAACGAATAGGCCCCCTGTTGTCTAAATCCAGTGCGGCCCTCTGCCCTAGCTCGAGATATTCGCGCATAGCCTCGGCTTGCGCCCCGTAATAAGCCGCACAAAGGTCTATCGATTTAGAAATGTCGATCACAGCGTTGTTCTCCTAGTTACCGCGCCAAAGTGGCACACCATACTCACGTCAGATAATGAATTCAAAACAAGCGCGAGTCACTCTGTCTTTGGGAAAGCGTCCCCCGCGGACAGCAACAAAGGAAGTAACGCGAAACTCAGCAGAGACTGGTACAACAAAAAATGGTTTAAGCCAGAGTCAACGGCGCCATTAAACACGATCTCGAATCCGTCAAAAACAATTAAACCAGTAGTTAACACTTGTAAATATAAATCAACAAAAACAATAGCTTAAGTGATTACAGATTGTTTTCTGATCCTTTAAAATAGAGTTTTCCGATTAGCAAGCTGCGCCCATGGAACACAC
>QXYP01000294.1:0-711 GCA_009886815.1 Halieaceae bacterium | reverse complement strand
ACACACATCAACCCTAAGCACACCACCTCTAACTGCCGCTAACTTTTCAACCCCAGGCTCTGACGCCCAACTCGCGGATCTGAGCAGCCGTATGTGCAATACCATTTTGAATGCACTGTGTTTGTTGGGCATACCGGCATTGCTGGGGAGTTTATCGAGAATTTTAGATTTCGGGCTATCTCCCGTTATGGTCATTCAAATCCTAGCGCTCTCGGCAATTACCTTCGTCACCCTCAAAAAACACCGCCTTAGTTATGCATTCCGTGTGGGTGCATTGCTTACTTCGATCTACGTTCTTGCCATCGCCGGCCTATGGTCCTTTGGCCATCTGGGCGGTGGCAAATTAATGCTGCTGGTGTTTATTGTTTTGACTGCTTTGTTTGCCGACACAAAATATGCCTACGCCTCGATTGGACTAAGCGCGTTAAGTCTTTTGGTTTTTGGCTGGGTCTTTGTGTCTGGTGGCATAAACGTGTCTGCTACCAGTGACGATTACAATCAGTCGCCGGCGACTTGGATTACCGCCGTTTTGACCATTGTAATGTTGGGCGGCTTCATCTCCTCAGCAGTGGCTCGAATCTTGTCATTCCAACGCAACCTACTCTTGTCATTGGAGACTCAGGCGTCCTATAACGCAACGCTGATTGAGCAGGCTGCCGCATGCATGCTGGTGGTCGACAATAACTATTTTCTCCGAGATGCCAATACAGA
>QXYP01000293.1 GCA_009886815.1 Halieaceae bacterium | reverse complement strand
TGCTGCACATGGAGGGCGGTGACACACTCGTCTATTCAGAGCTGGTTTTAACCCTAGGCGCTGAACTTATTCGGCCACCGATGGGCGGTAATGCCGCTGATGAGGTCATGGGTGTTAATGATCTCGATGACTATCGACGATTTCGTGACACTCTCGAAGGTAAGGGTGCGCGAAAAATCGCGGTTATCGGCGCCGGCCTGATCGGCTGTGAATTTACCAATGACTTGCTCAACGGTGGCTTCGAAGTAGAAGCTGTCGATCCCATGAGCTGGTGTCTACCGACTTTACTGTACAAGCCGAACTGGAGGCCCAAGGTGCACGTTTCCATTTTGGCCCATTAGCCACCGAGGTAAACCGATCGACTAACGGCTACCAAGTGCTTCTCAACAACGGCGAGCAGATAGAGGCTGATGCTGTGCTATCCGCCGTCGGTGTACGACCGCGCACTCAACTTGCCGCTGCGGCGGGATTGGAAATCGGGAGAGGCATAAAGACAGATCGCTTTTTAGAAACCAGTAGCCCTGGCATTTACGCCCTCGGCGACTGTGCCGAGGTGGCTGGGCACGTGCTGGTTTACGTTGCGCCCTTAATGGCAGGAGGCAGAGCGCTAGCGGCGACACTGGCTGGCAACCCTACCGAAGTTAGCTATCCCGCCATGCCTGTTACTATTAAAACGCCGGCATGCCCAGTTTGCGTGTCTCCCGTAGCAAAAGATGCTGAGGGCAGTTGGACACTCACCGGCGAGGGCTCTGATATCAAGGGGCTCTTTCACAGCCCGGAAGGCCAACTCTTAGGCTTTGCGCTGACCGGAGCGGCCGTTAAGGAACGTATGGCATTGGCTAAAGAACTACCGCCCATCCTGCAATAGATCCTCAGTGCCAATGACTACAGGGAATCAGACTGACACTCTGATTCCCTCGCTCACTCGGATTCCCTGCAGCGTGATCTGTTAAGGATTCTGTCATTCGTTTAACACAACCCCGTCTATTCAAACTTGTCACTGTGACTTCAGTGCTCAATTCATTCAGCCGAAATAGTAAAACGACTCGGGGCGCACTGACCGAGAGCTTAGACAACGTTCTTCCAGATAAGCTCCCAATGAAAACGATACGTCTCGACCACGTTCACTCGAGCAGCCAACGAGGCAGGTAGCGCAGACAAATAAACGTTCGCTGTAAAAAACGCCAGCGGCTAAAACGAAGTCGTCTTACCGTTAAGCGTCGGGAATGGGCTTAACCCGCAACTTAACGTGATCGCCTCGCGCATGGTGTTCCTCCCAAAGGCGAACATACCCCGTCGTCGCGATCCGCCATACACCGTCCTCACGACGATACTCGTCCTCATAGAGCGCACTGCCCATCACGGTGATGTCGTGCTTAAGCTGCACAAAAATATCCTGCAAATACCAAATACCCGTGGCGTGATTACCGGAGACTTCGATTTCAGGATGATGGCCGTTGTGCATACCAAAGGCATCGGCACTAAATGACTTGCGATAAAACGCTTCCAACGCCGGCCAACCGTTTAAATCAAAATCATAGTCGGGGCCTTTGAACCTAGCGCTCGCATCCTCAGTAAAAACGCTGTGCAGGCCCTCAATATTTCGCGTGTCCAGAAAACGGAAATACCGTGCTTTGAGCTGCTTAATCAGCTCAATGGCTTCTAAATCCAATGCCATCCCATTAACCCTCAACACCGTTAATTAACTTCGCACTCTGATAGGCCATGGTCATGGCCGGGCCTAAGGTCGCTCCGGGGCCCGGGTAAGTCGGCAATATGGCCGCCGAGCAATTACCCACGGCAAACAGCCCTTCAAGCACTCCCCCTGCCTCAAGCTTGACGCGCCCGTGCACGTCAGTGTCTAGCCCTCCTAGTGTGCCGAAGTCGCCCGCCTCAATTCGCATGGCATAAAACGGGCCCTCATCGATCGTCGCGAGGCAGGGGTTGGGCTTAATATTGGGGTCAGCATAGTAGCGATCGTAAGCCGATTCACCGCGATGAAAGTCTTCATCGGTGCCGGTCTCTGCATAATGATTCATTTTTGAAATGGTCGTCTCAAGACCTTGCGGGTCAATACCCACCTGCTCAGCGAGCTCACGAATCGAATTCGCTTTTGCCACGAATCCTGTTTCAAACCACGATTTTGGAATTTGCCAATCGGGCTTCATTGCGGCAGTCATTAGGGGGCCGACCATAAAGTTGCGGCGAAAACGCGCATCAAATATTTGCCAAGCCGGAGCGTTCGGGCTGGTTTCGCTGTGGGTCGCAAATAAGTCTTTCTGGAAGGCCATATAATTCTGCGACTCGTTAGCAAAGCGCTCACCCGCACGGTTGACCACACAAGATCCAGGAAAGGATTTTTCCATGATTGCGAGGCGCGGCGTAGGCTCACCGGGCACACATAGCGTTGTCGTCCACCAAGCGTCCTTCATCAACCGTGTCTTAGCGCCAATAGACAGTCCCGCGAGCAGTGCATCGCCCTCATTGGCAGGGTTACCGGCACTCCATTGAGTATTCGTTGGCGCGGGTAAATACTGCTCTCGCAGCGCCTGATTTTTCTCAAAGCCCCCCGCACCCAAGACAACACCTTTACGCGTGCCAATGCGAAGGGTCTGACCACCCTGCTCCACCACAGCGCCAGTAATGCGACCCGACTCTTCAACCAAAGAAATAAGTCGCGTGTTGAACAGCAGCGGAATGGCCCGCTTGTTCACCGACAGGTATAGACGAGCAATCCCTGCAGAACCCGTGCATAAACGTCGATCTATTGACGTTCGGAAACGCCATCCGATATCGGTGACATACCCCAGCAGCATTTTCGCGAGCAATGACTTCCAGCCAGGCGCCTGAGTCATAATGGTGTGTGCCTCTACCTGCGTAAAATGAATGCGGCCAAACATACGCATCATATGATGGGTCCAGCGCAAATTCTTCCAGTCATCACCCAATTCCGACATGTCTATCGGTTTGGGTTCGAGGGAGCGATGCCCCGACTTGGCACCTTCATAATTGGTGTAGTAGTCGGGATAGTGCTCCAGCGATTCATAAACCACATCGGTGCGATCGGCCAAAAACTTGAGCATCTTGGGGGATTGATCGATGTAGGTATCAATCATTTCTTCAGGCACGTCTTCACCGAACAGGGTACCCATCAGATATTTTTTGGCGTCCTGTGCTGAGTCATCGGCACCACAGGCCTTGGCATAGTGGTTCGCTGGAATCCAAATCCCCCCGCCGGACGTCGCGCTGGTGCCACCCACCTTGTCCGTTTTCTCGATAATCAAGACATCACGGCTGCCCATTTCCCAATTGCATAAGGCCGACGTTAGCGCCCCGTTGCCGGTACCCACCACCAGGATATCGACCTCTCGATCCCATTTGGTTTCACTCATCGTTTTTCTCCCGCAATGTTCTCACTGGCTACCGGCAAACCCTGCCTCACAAACTCAAGCATGCTGACTCGATACCGAGACAACTTCCCCCGTCATATAGCTTGCGTAATCAGACGCCAAAAACATCATGACATTAGCGACCTCCCAAACCTCGGCCGCCCGTCCAAAAGCCTCTTTCGATGCCAGCTCCTGCAACAACTCCGGCGGTGTAGTTTTGCGGAGAAAGTCATGCATTGCGATGCTCGGTGAGACCGCGTTTATGCGCACCCCGAACTCGGCGGCTTCCATGGCAGCACAGCGGGTGAGAGCCATAACGCCCGCTTTAGCTGCCGCGTAATGACACTGCTCTTTCTGCGCGCGCCAACCCAAGACCGATGCATTGTTCACTATCACGCCAGCTTGACGGGGTTGCATAGCCCGCAACATTGCACGGGTCATACGCATCGTGCCGGTTAAGGTAATATCAATAACCCGATGCCATTCTTCGTCGGTCATATCGACAAGATTTTTAGTGCCGCCCAGACCTGCATTATTGATCAGAACATCAACCCCGCCAGTTGTCTTTTCTGCAGACGCCACAAGATTTTGTACCGCCTGTTCATCGGTCACATCTGCCAGGAAACCCTGAACATTCACCTCAGAATTAAGCAACTGGAGTCGCTGCGCGGCGTCAGAAAGTCGCCCTTCATGAACATCACTGATCACAACGGCTCTAGCGCCCTCTTCAACAGCACGCTGAGCGGCGGAATAACCAATCCCAGCACCTGCTGCGGCAGTGATCAAAACGGCTTTACCGGCCAATAGTTGATGCCCGGGAACATAGGATGGAATCGTTGCGCTCATAGGTACTCTCCTAAGACTCGCCGCGGGGCTCTCTGGGCATACCCAGAGCACGCTCGGCAATGATGTTGCGCTGAATTTGATTTGTCCCACCGTAAATGGTGTCGGCTCGGGTGAACAGAAACAATGACTGAAGTCTGCCTAAGCTGTATGGAGCAGCTTCCAAAATTTCGGCCTCAGGGCCCAACACATCCATCGCTAGCTTGCCCAAATTACGGTGCCAACTTGACCAGCACAATTTGTAAATCATGGCCTCTCTATTCAAACTGCCGTCATCGCCGCCTGACAACATGCGTAAGCTGTTATAGCGCAGTGTTCGTAGGCCGATATGTGCCTCCGCAATCCGCTGGCGGATAGCGGGGTTTTTACCCGCGCCATTCTCTCGGGCAATACGGATGATCTCGTCCAGCTCGGTCTGAAATAGCATTTGCTGACCTAGGGTAGAGACACCACGCTCAAAACCCAACAGACCCATGGCAATCTTCCAGCCCTGCCCAGGCTCACCCACAATGTCATCGCTGCCACATACCGCATCGTCAAAAAACACCTCGTTAAACTCGGCTGTTCCGGTGAGCTGAGTAATAGGCCGAATCGTGACACCCGGTTGATTCATAGGAACAAGGAAAAAGCCCAGTCCCTTATGGCCCTTTTCAGCCAGATCGGTTCTGGCTAGGACAAAAACAAAATCAGATTCATGAGCAAGGGACGTCCAAACTTTTTGCCCCGTGATTCGCCAAGTCTGCGTATTTTCATCGAGTACCGCTCGGGTCCGTACCGCTGACAAATCCGACCCGGCTCCCGGCTCTGAATAACCCTGACACCAAAGCTCCTTACCCGCTCTGATACCGGGCAAATAGCGTTGCTTTTGCAACTCTGAACCAAATGCCAACAATGTGGGGCCTGTCAGCGTTTCGCCAATATGCCCAACACGACCCGGGCCACCCGCCCGAGCATATTCTTCATTGAAAATGACCTGCTGCTCGATGGTTGCGTCTTTGCCGCCCCAAGCTTCTGGCCAGCCAATACAGGTCCAGCCCCCTTCCGCTAAGCGCCCTTCCCAGGCTTTACGTTCTTCCACATAAACGTGCTCATCACCCGGTCCTCCGCGATGGCGAATGACCGCAAAATCGCCGGATAAATTATCGGATAACCAATCAGAGACCTGACCGCGAAATTTTTCATCTGCCTCGGTAAACCTAAGCTGCATGGCAGTCGTCTCCGTCGAGCAGCATGGCTGCAAGAAGCTCCCGCTGTTCATCTGGGCGACCTAGATAAGCCTCCATGGAGCGTGCCCGCTTAAAGTAAAGCTGTATATCGTACTCTTCGGTGATACCCACGCCACCGTGCAACTGAATACCTGTGCCCGCGCAAAAAAACGCAGCATCTCCCGCTGAAGAAGCGAGCATGGCCGCCGCTTCCCTAAGATCATGTGAGGTCACAGTTTCCATTAGCGCTTCGTCGCCAACGCAGGCGGCGTAGTACAGCAGTGACCGCGCAGACTCCACTTTTAGCATCATGTCTGCTGCTTTGTGTTTTATCGCCTGGTAAGAGGCAATGGTTCGCCCAAATTGGACGCGCTCACCGACGTAAGCAACACTTTGGTCAAGGCTCGCCTGAGCACACCCAACTTGCTCTGCCCCCACTAGCACTCGGCTCAGTGCCAGCACCGACTCCAAGTGATCCTCCCAGTCGGTTGACAGACAATCCGCTACGCTGACCACAGCGCCTGACAGCCCAAGCATGCCCATGGGGCGGGTTTGATCCATTGTGGGCATCTTCGATAGCGTCACCCCGGACTGAGATGGAGCCACTCGAAACAGGCCTAGATTGTTATCGATCTGTGCAACCACCAGCAGCGCATCGGCGGAATTTCCCGAGGCAATAAAGCGAGCTTCACCGTCTAACACCCACCCATTAGGCGCCTCAGTGGCGACGACCTCCACCCCCTGGGCGTCCCAATGAGGGCGCGCGGCTGTATGAGCAAACGCCACAAGCTGCCCTTGGGCAAGATCGGCGAGCATCGTTTGCGCCAACGGTTTCTCGACCAAAGTGCGCAGTGCCAGCGCACTTTGTACCCCAGCAGATAAGGGGACGGGGGTTAAGAAACGGCCCATTTGCTCCAGTACTATTACCACCTCAAGCAGGCCCAAACCCAAGCCGCCAAACTCCTCTGGAACCAGAATCGCCTGCCAGTACATATCGGTACAAATCTTCTGCCACAGGCGCTCGTCAATTCCCGATGTCGAGCTCATCGCTGCCCTGACGGCAGAACTGTCCGAATGCTCAGTGAGAAAGCCCTCGACCGAGTCTTTCAGCATAAGCTGTTCGTCTGTAAAGCTGAATTTCACCGGTGGATCCTCAAGTTCCCCACACCTTTTGTGCCGGCACTTCGTCCTCTAGCAACGTATCGAATGCCAGGCCCACATCCTGAGGTGCCCAGCGAGCGCCACGATCGACACCCTTCGTGCTGCGCCAGCCGTCGGCAATAGCAATGCGTCCGCCTTCAGCCTCTATAATTCTGCCCGAGACATGGTCGCTCAGAGATGAACATAGCCAAGCGACAACTGAGGACACGTTCTCCGGAGCAAAGTGATCAAAACCCCCGTCTTCCGGAGCAGCCATCCGCGTTGCCATTTCCGGCACCGCCGTAGTCATTCCCGTGCGAGCAACCGGACAGATGGCATTTGCCGTTACCCCATAGCGTCCGAGCTCAGCTGCCTGATTAAGCGTCAGCGCCGCAATGCCTGCTTTTGCAGCGGCGTAGTTTGACTGTCCAACTGAGCCTTGCAGGCCGGCACCTGAGGTGGTGTTAACCAAACGGCCGCTGACACTGTTGCCCGCCTTAACTTGATGGCGCCAGTACTGAACCGCATGACTGGCGAGACAAAAATGCCCTTTTAGATGGACCGCCATTACTGCGTCCCAATCGGCCTCGCTCATTGAGGCGAACATACGGTCACGATTGTTACCGGCGTTGTTCACCACTGCGTGAAAATCACCAAAGGTGGCTAGCGCCTGTTCAATCGCCTCTCCGGAGCTTTCATAGTGGGTGATATCAGAGGCGTTGGTCACCGCTTGTCCACCCGCGCTTATGATCTCTGCTACGACTGCATCTGCTGCTTCTAGGTTGATGTCATTAACCAGCACAGCGGCACCCTCAGCCGCCAAAGTACGCGCATGGGCCGCTCCCAAGCCACCACCCGCGCCAGTAACGATCACCACCCGCCCTGAACATATTCCCGACATAAAACGTTTCCCTAAAGTCTTTCTAGGATGGTGACATTGGCCTGACCACCCCCTTCGCACATAGTTTGCAACCCGTATTGCACTTGTCGGCGCTCCATCTCATGGAGCAGGGTTGTCATTAACTTTGTTCCAGTAGCCCCTAAAGGATGCCCCAGTGCAATCGCCCCGCCATTCACGTTGGTTTGCGCATGGGGATAGCCCGTTTCGGCGAGCCAGGCCATAGGCACAGGAGCAAAGGCTTCGTTAATCTCGACCAAATCAATGTCCTGTAACGCGATACCCGACCGATCAATCGCGCGCGCCGTCGCCGGTATCGGCGCGGTCAGCATCCAAATGGGATCATCGCCACGCACCGTCATGTGTGCAATCCGGGCTCTAGGGGTCAGGTTGTAGCGCTTAAGAGCCTCCTCAGAAACAATGAGCACCGCCGAGGCACCATCACAGGTTTGGCTAGAGACCGCCGCCGTAATAGAACCGCCTTCTTGCAACGGCTGCAGCTGCGCCATGGCCTCAAGGGATGTATCGCGAATGGTCTCGTCTGCAGTGAGGCCCTGATAAGGCAATATTTCGCGATCGAAATATCCTGCATCGGTCGCGGTTCGGGCGCGACGATGGGACTCCAGGGAAAACACCTCCATAGCCTCTCTCGACAGCTGCCATTTATCGGCAATCATCTGCGCCGACCGAAACTGAGTGACCAAGCCGTCCCCGTAGCGTGAGACCCAGCCATCACTGCCACTGAAGGGGTCATTAAAACCCAGGGGCTGCCCCGCTAACATGGCCGAGGAAATCGGAATAGCGCTCATGGTTTGTACGCCGCCGGCAATTATGACATCCATAGTCCCCGACATAACCGCTTGGGCCGCGAAGTGCACCGACTGTTGCGAGGAGCCGCACTGGCGGTCAATAGTCGTGCCAGGCACCTCATCACTAAGGCCTGCCGCCAACCAGCAGGTTCTAGCGATATCACCCGCAAGTGGCCCCACGGTATCAACGCACCCGAAAATCACGTCATCGTAATCAACATCCGGAATGCCATTGCGCTCAACCAGCGCCTTTAAAACGACGGCACCGAGATCAGCACCATGAATCTGAGCGAGGCTGCCACGTCTTCGTCCCGTTGGCGTTCTCACTGCATCGACAATATAAGCGTCGGCGATTTGCTTCATTAACGGGTCTCCTCCTCAGGCGGCCACTGAATCGGTAATAGAACCTCGACCAAAAGTAAGATCAGGGCCTAGCAATGCATTGGGTCGCAGCAGCCACTCGTGGATACGATTTTTATGGAAGCCTTCATCACCCCATTCCCGCGCTAACGCCCAGGCACGCTTTACCCAAATTTGCAGATCACATTCCCAGGTGTAGCCCATAGCGCCGTGAGCCTGTATGCAGTGCCGGGTGGCAAGGAGTGCTGCCCTCGTGGCCGCGACCTTCGCGTGAGACACGGCCAAATCGGCGCGGTCAGGCGATATTTCTGCGGTATAGGCGGCACGGTATATCACCGGTTTTGCGTATTCGATTTGCACCGCCACGTCGGCCAACAAGTGCTTAACGGCTTGATTCGCACCAACAGCTTTCCCAAACTGTTCGCGATCTGTCGTGTACTGCACGCTCTGATCGATCATCGCCTGGGCGAGACCTGCGAGTTGTGCTGCCGCACTCAAAGCACCGCGGTTTAAGGTGGCCCGCCACAGCGCAGCCCCGGACTCACCCTTGGCTATACAGTGGGCATCACTCGCCTCAAAGCTCACCTCGGCAATACGCCGGGAAGGATCCACACTTTTACAGGCCTTAATCGTGACCTCTTCTGCAGGCAACAGATATAGACCTTCGCCATGCCCCAGCAAAAACCACTCAGCCTGCTCAGCAAAATTAATAAATGGATTGATCGGGTGTCCGGTTGCGACCATTGCCCCCCCCTGCAATGCGTCTAGCGCCGTTTGCACTGACCCATTCCCTAGTCCTTTATCGAGAACATCGACCAACAGGGGCGCCGTCACCATCGCTTGTTCTGCAATAGGCTCTGGACAAGCCACGTAACCACAGGTTTGCGCCATCATGACAAAGTCCGTTTGCCCCAAGCCCAACCCGCCTAGGGCCTCGGGTACCAACATGCCAGGCAACCCCAGCTCCTGTATTTGTTGAAGCAAAGGCCCATCAATACCCGACGCCGTCAACCAGCGGTCACGAATACGGTCGGCAGTCACCTCCGCGGTAAGAACAGCTCGAGTAGCATCGGCAAAAGTGTTCTGATCTTCAGTAAACGTAAAATTCATCGCCTTCGAATCCTATTTTCTGGGCATGCCCAGCATGCGCTCGGCAATAATGTTGCGCTGTATCTCGTTGGTGCCCGCATAAATAGGGCCTGATTGGGCGAACATAAAGCCATCTAACCAAGTCCCCAAATCGCTAAACTCCTGTGCTGTTTGGGGCTCAATCTCCGCCCTGGCACCCAGAAGCTTCATAGCCGTTTCGTGAATCAGCAGATCCAACTCTGACCAGAATATTTTATTGCAACTCGCCTCCGGTCCAATGCTGCCACCACCACACAACAAAGAGGCCGTCTGGTAGGTAGACAAGGCATAGGCCTCTGCATCCATGTAACAACGCAGGACCGCATCTTCTATTGAGGGATCCAGCACTTCATTGCTACGCGAGCGGTAGAGTTCGACGAGTCGCTTCGCGGCCTGTTGAAAGCGCGCAGGACTGCGCAGCATCAGACCTCGCTCAAACCCTGCTGTCGCCATAGCGATACGCCAGCCCTCACCTTCCCCGCCAAGAAGGTTAAACGCAGGAACACGTACCTCGTCAAAAAATATTTCAGCAAAGCCAGGTAATCCATTGAGCTGAGGTATCGGTCTTACCGTGATGCCGTCAGCATTGAGCGGCACCAGAATTTTAGACAGCCCATGATGACGCTCTGAGGTCGGGTCGGTTCGGAACAAACCAAATACCCAGTCGGCATACACGGCACGGGTTGACCAAATTTTCTGGCCACTAATGATGAAATCGTCGCCGTCCCTCTCAGCCCGGCACCGAATAGCCGCCATATCAGAACCGGCGCTGTCTCTT
>QXYP01000292.1 GCA_009886815.1 Halieaceae bacterium | reverse complement strand
CTGATCGCTGTAGCCTAGCAGTTGTTAGAGGGGGCACGGCCGAGCTGGGTGAGAAAGGTGATTTAAACAATAGGGATGGCCGCCATTGCATTCCACGACTGCGATTTAACGCTGACACCACGCTACCTTTAAGAATTCTGCCTATCCCCTTTTTATCCTGTAACCGCTTTATAATGCGTCTCTCGTTCAACCTTAATAGCGGCATAGTCTCTACAAGCAGTGAAAAACTTTTTAGCTCCGACACAATTTAGGTTTGGATGCCGCCAGCGAAAGTACTTGGCAATACTCCTATTTATTGGGTTATTGGAGGGCTGTGCCGTTACCCCTGACAAGTCCATGCAACAGGCCAAGGGCGCCACGGTCTGTGACTCCTATTTAGTGCTAAGCATGTGCCTTCAGGATTTCGACGGGGACGAAACCGTAGACCTCATCTTCTTCACCGATACCAAAGAAGTCTTCATGTATCAGGAGGGCAAACAGACTCTAGCCGGTGAGGTCATGCCTTTGCATCGCTGTGCGGTACCACTGGACCCAGAAATGCAGACCACGACTAACCGCGTTTTAAAGCGAGAGGAGCTCAGTTTTGCTGAGGAGATGAGCATCACCAAGGCGTTAATCGCTAGCTATGTTGCGGCCAAACCGGCAATTGATGCTTGCAATGCTCAATTCGAAAATGACGCAGACAATACTCAAAAATCCGAGGTGGACTTTTCTCAATTTGAAGAAGACTGGGAGCCCAAATAATCTTTGCGATTTCTGATCACACTGTGAAAGTATTTACGTGTTCAACGCGACAGTCTTTGCGGCATCAATTGACCCACCCCGAGGGGAGATTGCCGTCTCATCTCATGCAAGTTCTCTCTTGCAACACCGACTGAATGCATCACTCAAAGCAGGAGACTTCTCAAACCTCATTATGCCAAGCCTGCTGGCGACCTCGTGATGTAAAAGTCTTAGCGTCGATAAGGAAACTGTTCATTGAGACAGCCTATGAAGGCCTGTAAAGATTCTGGGCCCCTCACTTTACAAATCGGTACTCATTAGGATTAACGTGTTGGGTGCGCCGCTTATACTCAAGCCAGGGGCCTGGCCAGTTATTCGTATTGATTCCGGTATCGGTGACATACCAGCTGTTGCAGCCCCCTTGAGTCCAAACGGTGTCAGCACTGCGCTCCTCCATTTCAGTGCGCCAGCGCCTGAGCACATCGACTTCAAGGTCTAAGTAGCGATAGCCGCCTTCACACAGGCGCTCTACAGCATCGAGTATATAGTTGTACTGGCATTCGTTCGAATAGGGCACCGAACCAGAACCATGATTCGTATTGGGGCCGTACATCATAAAGAAATTGGGAAATCCAGAGACCGTAGTCCCCAAGTAAGCCTCAGGCCTGCCATCCCAAACATCGCTCAATTCGCGCCCCTCCAGACCACGGATCTCCATAGGGGCGACAAAATCTAATGGTTGAAAACCCGTGCCCCAAATAATAACGTCCGCTGGGCGCTCAACGCCTTCAGCGTCCACCAGTCCAGTTGCGGTGACCCGAGGTGCTTTTCCATGAATCAATTCAACATTGTCCCGCTTTAACGTTGGGTACCAATCGTTGGTAAACAGGGCCCGCTTACAGCCCACTTGGTAATCCGGCGTTGCCTTTGCCAGCAAGTCAGGGTAATCGCCCAGCTCTTTACGACGATAGGCGTTGGACAACGCAGCCATGGGCTTCAGTACCCAATGACGATTAGTAAAACCGTAGGTGAGGAGCTCAAATACTGAAAAGAAAAAACGACGACTTAATGCAACTCTTGCGGGAGCCTTGCGGAATAGTCGCTTTTCCCATTCCGGGTATTCGCGATCGAATTTATGCATGATCCAGGGCGCCGAGCGCTGGTAAATGTTTAACTGGCCGGCTTCTTTAGCGACCTCAGGCACAAACTGAATAGCGCTGGCTCCGGTACCCACTACAGCCACGCGCTTACCCTTTAGGTCACAGTTATGATCCCAGTTAGCCGAATGAAAGGTGGGCCCCTCAAATGTATCGATCCCCTCAAGGTTAGGGATAGCTGGATTAGAGAGCTGCCCACAAGCGGCAATAAGCAGGTCAAAGTTTCGGCTTTCACCATCACTCGTGGTTACGCACCAAGATCCTAAATCTGCATCAAACCTCGCGCTTTCAACACCGGTATTACAGCGTAAATGTGGCCGTACCCCAAAATCGTCAACCAGCGTGTTTAAGTACTGTTCGATATCAGCTTGAGGGGCATAACGCCGAGACCACTCAGTACCCGGGGCAAAGGAAAACGAGTATAGGTGTGAAGGAACATCACAAGCCGCCCCAGGATAAGTATTGGCGTGCCACACGCCGCCCACACCAGCGCCTCGCTCATACACGACAAGGTCTGTAACTCCCGCTTTCAACAAACGGATCGCGGCACCAACACCACCAAAGCCTCCCCCAACTATCGCAACAGATATTGATTTACGGGTTTTTGACTTCGTGTCCAGACGCATTTCTTTCACCTCATTGCTACAAAAATCTCACGCAGCTTCAATTGCCTTTGCGTCGAATCTAGTTAACTAAGTTGCGCTAATTAGGTATAAACAGCGTATGTGCTAACTATAATAAACAAACAGGTGGCGCAAAAATAAGATGGCCACCACCAATAAATGCATGGAGATCATGGTTTGAATGTACAGTACTTTACTCGGGCGAGCTTGGGTTATGTTCTCGGATCCCTTCTAATTATGGGCTGTAGCGACAGCGGCAACCCCGGCCCCACTTACGAGCCACCACCACCGCCGCCAGAACCCGAATACCTGTCGGTCGCTGCCCCTTTAGTAGAAACACCGCCGGAGATCGGTGACCTCTCGCTCATCAGCACATTCTTTGATTTAGGCTCTGTGGGCTTTATTCAGGAAGAATTTTTTCTTTCGGGTACAGCCTCGTCGTATACCAACCTCAACGAACTAGGTAGCGACGGTCTCTGGGAAGTTGAACCGGCAGAAACCGCGGAGTACAAAACTCGGGTTGTGGTCTACCGTCCAGAAAATAGTGATTCGTTCAGCGGCACCGTATTTGTTGAATGGCTAAACGTGACTCAAGGCTTCGATGTGCCCGTAGGTTGGGGAGCGGGACACGTGGAAGCCTTGCGAGATGGTCACGCCTGGGTGAATGTATCGGCTCAGTTAGTCGGTATTGAAGGCGTCGAAAATCCCACGCTACCGCTAGCACTTAAAGTGGCCAATCCTGAACGCTACGAATCATTGAGTCATCCTGGCGACTCTTTTTCGTACGATATCTTTACCCAAGTTTCAGCCGCCATTCGCGACACGGCAGAAACAGGCATATTGGGCGGCTTTGCTGCTGAGGTGCTTATTGCAGGGGGCGAATCACAATCTGCCTCTCGATTGCTAACCTACATCAACGCTATTCAACCCTTGTATGGCGCCTTTGATGCCTTTCTCGTGGACAGTCGGTACGATAGCAGTCAGCCCTTATCCCAGCCG
>QXYP01000291.1 GCA_009886815.1 Halieaceae bacterium | reverse complement strand
ACTCAATGAAATTGCATTGGCTGTAATAGTAGCGCGTCCCTAAACTAGCAGCTCGTCATCAAGGTTGGCTCCATGAAACAGCTGGAGATCCCTTTCATGCAGTTGCGCGGAGGTAGCTCGAAAGGGCTTTACTTTCTGGCCTCTGATCTACCATCTGAAGCTGATGTGCGGAACGCCATACTTGTTGATGCTGTTGGCCGAGGCTCGCGGCAAATAGACGGTTTGGGCGGTGCAGACCCCCTCACGAGCAAAGTCGCCATCGTTGGGCCCTCGACCCGTGCTGATGCTGACATCGACTTTCTTTTCGCCCAAGTGGTTGTAGGCCAAGATGTGGTCGATACCACGCCCAACTGCGGCAACATATTAGCGGGTGTGGGGCCGTTCGCTGTTGAAGCGGGGCTGGTCCGGGCTCAACCCGGAAAGACCTGCGTTACCGTGCATATGGTCAATAGCGGGAAGCTCTGTGCACTGCTTCTGGCCACACCAGATGGCGTTATGGAATACGAGGGTGATACGGCGATTGATGGTGTGCCCGGCACATCGGCTGCGGTTGTCTGTAACTATCTGGATGTGGCCGGTTCTATTTGTGGTGCCTTGCTACCCACTGGGAACGTTGTTGATTCCGTTGGTGGGGTTCGGGTCACTTGCGTGGATAACGGGATGCCGGTGGTGGCGTTACTGGCTAAAGACTTTGGTCTGACGGGGCATGAAAGCCCGGAAAAGCTCAACAGCGATCAGGCTCTGAAAACCCGACTGGAGTCCATCCGTATCGAACTGGGGCCAATGATGAACCTCGGTGATGTCGCTGACAAAGCGGTGCCAAAGATGTGTCTGATTTCCCCGGCTCTGCACGGCGGATTGATCAATACCCGAACCTTTATCCCTCACAAATGCCACAGCGCCGTAGGCGTGCTGGGAGCGGTATCGGCCGCAACGGCGGCCATCATCCCGGGCTCGGTGGCCGAAGGTCTGGTCAATGTGCCGCAAGGTGAGACCAAGCAGATTTCCGTTGAGCATCCTTCGGGAGAATTCTCTATCTCCCTTGAGGTCGACGAATCAGGTGAGCTTCCAGAGATCAAGAAAGCGGGAGTACTGCGCACGGCACGACTGCTCAGCCGTGGCGTGCTTTTCGTTCCTGCCCCAGCCAAGCGAGGTCCATAAATGAAGACAGTGGCAGTAAGAAACATTGACCGAGCGAGTGCAGACACTGTGGATGCCCTGGCTGCGTTCGGTGTGGCAACGGTGCACGAGGCACAGGGCCGCTCAGGCCTCATGAAGCCCTACATCACCCCAATATATCCGCGCGCCCAGATCGGGGGCAGCGCTATTACGGTCCTGGCCCAACCCGGAGATAACTGGATGATCCACGTCGCGATTGAGCTATGCCAGCCGGGCGACGTCCTGGTGGTCGGTTGCACCACAGACAATACGGACGGGATGTTTGGTGACCTGCTGGCGACTTCCTGCCAAGCCCGGGGCGTCCGCGGTTTGATTATTGATGCCGGTGTCCGCGATGTGGCCGACCTTCACGAGATGAACTTTCCGGTCTGGTCCCGCGCCGTGTCCGCCAAGGGTACGGTGAAAAATACCCTGGGCGCGGTCAACGTTCCTCTGGTCTGCGCAGGACAACTCGTAACGCCGGGCGATGTGGTGGTGGCGGATGACGACGGTGTCGTTGTCGTGCCCCGTAGCAGCGCCGACGCCGCCCGAGATGCTGCGCAGGCTCGCGAAGACAAGGAGGCGAGCAAACGGGAACGCCTGGCCGGCGGTGAACTCGGCCTCGATATGTACAACATGCGCCCGCGCCTAGAAGAGGCGGGTCTCGTTTATCTCGACTCGCTCTCCGATCTGGTTGAAGCATAGACAGCGGCTATGAACATGGACCATGAGGTATAGAAAAAAATGAGTGACAACAAATCAGTTCTGGTAATCAGTGCCCACGCGGCGGACTTTGTTTGGCGGTGCGGTGGCGCCATCGCACTCCATCAGAAGCGCGGCTATGACGTCACGATCGCCTGCCTGTCTTTCGGCGAAAGGGGTGAATCCGCCAAGCTGTGGAAAAAAGGCAATATGAGTCTGGACGAAGTGAAAGCCGTTCGGCGTGATGAGGCCGAAGCAGCGGCAGCCGCGCTCAATGCCCACGATATTCAGTTCTTTGATTTTGGTGATTATCCGCTGGAGATAGATACAGACGGCAAATACAAAATTGTCGATCTGATCCGTAAGGTACAGCCCACCTTCATGCTGAGCCATTCCAAGTACGATCCCTATAACACCGACCATATGTATGCCACGGAGGTCGCGATGCAATGCCGCATGATTGCGCAGGCCTGGGGTCATAATCCTGAGGAACAGGTTCTTGGTGCCCCACAACTTTATCTGTTTGAGCCCCACCAGACTGAACAGATGGGCTGGAAGCCCGATGTTTTCTTAGATATTTCAGAGGTCTGGGACGAAAAATGGGCCGCGATTCAATGTATGCAGGGGCAGGAACACCTTTGGCATTTCTACGAGAACGTTGCTGAAAACCGGGGCAACCACTTCCGGAGAAACTCTGGTGGCCAGGCGGGCGGCAAGAGCGTGAAGTATGCGGAGGGCTTTCAGAGCGTCTATCCGCGATGCGTCGATGAATTGTGAGGAGCGATTCGCAGGGACACACCTCTCTCATTCAGGGCATGTGGCATCGCAAATAGCAATACAAGGGCATAGGGCATGGAGAAGTGGGTGAAAGCCACGGCAAGACATGGCCGTAACCTGTCGGTCTATCTGGCGACATCTGCGGCGCGTTGCTGGTTTCACTTCGGTCTGGACGACCCGATGATTTTTGCTTCGGCTCGCGACGTGGTCAAGGATAGCGGCCGACCCACAGATCAGTGCTTCGAGTGCGAAGGGGTAGGCCATGCGTTTGCGAACGCGGTCCGGCCCAGTTTTCGAGAGCAAGCAGCCGAGCTAGCGCAGCGCAGAACATTGGATTTCTTTCAGCAAGCCTTCGTTGGCGGGGCTGCGAGGTAGTTGCTTTGAACGGTAGCTTGAAATTCCATCGAGAGGTCATCACGTGAAGCTAATAACCCGATTACTTATTCTTTGTATGCTCGCCGCTGGTGGGGTTAGTTGCCAACGTGAAGCCTTGGAAGAAACTAAACCGGCGGAGCTGTCGGCCATAGAAACTCGACCCAATTTCCTGCTGGTAGTTGTCGACGATATGGGTTTCGCCGACATCGAGCCTTTCGGCAGTGAGATCGAAACACCTACGCTCACACGGCTCGCCGAGAATGGTGTGATGTTTACGAGCTTCTATGCGGCGCCTACCTGCTCGCCAGCACGGGCCATGCTCATGTCGGGTCTGGACAATCATATCGCGGGTATCGGAAATATGGCCGAGACCGTGGCTGACAACCAGATGGGGCTGCCTGGCTACGAAGGTCATTTAAGTGAGGAGGTGCCGACGATTGCCGAACGCCTGTCCGAGCACGGTTATCGCACTGTGATGGCGGGTAAGTGGCACCTGGGAATGAAGCGTGAGTTGAGCCCCGGAGCGCGGGGCTTCGATCATGCGCTGAGTTTCAGCTTTGGCGGCGGTAGCCATTACTCGGATCTTCTGGGTCCTGATCTGCATCGCCCGAAACTTCTGTATCGTAAGAACGGTGTGCTCAATCCGCAACTTGAGGATGACTTCTATTCCACGACGAGTTTTACCTCGGAAGTTATCGCGGGTCTCGAGAGCACGGCGCACACCGGTAAGCCATTCTTTGCCTATCTGGCGTTTACCGCGCCGCATTGGCCTCTCCAACTCCCCTCCAATGACGCTGATGCCTTCGCCGGCCGCTATGATCAGGGCTACGACATCCTGTGGCAGGAACGACTCACTAAGCAGCGCGAGCTGGGATTGTTTGACGAGGCGCAGAGCTCTGCGCCGCGACCGGAAGGCGTTCCCGCTTGGGATGAGTTGGATGTAGAGAGTCAGCGGCGGTCGTCGCGAGTGATGGAAATCTACGCGGGCATGATCCAGAAGCTCGACACTGAGCTCGATCGATTGCTTGCGTATCTAGAGTTCAAGGATCTCGCAAAGGATACTGTCGTTATCTTCATCTCCGACAATGGCGCTGACAGCTGGGATGCCGGTCACGCACCGCCTGCTGTCCGAGATCATGCCGTCACCTTCGACAACCGCTACGAGAACATGGGCAGGCCGGGGTCTTTCACGCTGTTTGATCGAGGTTGGGGCTGGGTCAGTAGTACGCCATTCAGAGGCTACAAGGGTTCCACGTTTGAAGGTGGCATTCGCGTGCCCGCTATTATTTCTTCAGCAGATATCTCGTCGCCGGGCAGGATATCAACGGAAACGGTCAGCATTACAGACTTCGCGCCGACGATTATGGAGTTGGCGGATATACCGTTTGAAGAAAGCCAGTTTTCGGGACGTAGCATCACTCGGCTTATGAAAAACGAATCTGACTCCGTGCGATCCGATGGGGATTATGTCGGCGTGGAAATCTGGGGCCGCCGAGCAATTAAGGTCGGCAATTGGAAGGCCGTGCGGATGCCAAAGCCTCTAAGCGATGATCGTTGGTTGCTGTTTGATCTCGATGCTGATCCTGCTGAGCAGAACAACCTCGCTGAGGACGAGCCCGAGACGCTTGCCAAGCTTGAGGCGGCGTGGGAGCGCTACGTAGCAGAGAACAATGTCGTATTGCCTGAGGGGCCTTTCCGCATCCTGCCGCCGGAACCGCTACCGACTGATTAAGGGTTTTGAAAGTAGACGGCTTGGCTGCGATCTATCTCGAGATCAGGCCGTTAGCGCGCTTGGTGTGGCACTGCAGCTCCAGCTGGAGTATAGCTTTGCGGATCTGCGGCTTGCTTTAAGGCGATCGTACCTGCTCTGGGTAACGCCCCATAGCCAGGAACATGGCGATACAGGCTACAAGCATACCCACGGCCACGCTAAGCATTGTCGCGTAGCCGCCTGTGGCCTGCGCGACAGCCCCGAACAGCGGTGGGGCAATGCCCGCACCCACTAAGAAAAAGGCAATGATGGCGCCGAAAATCTCCGGGTAATGGTCTGGTCCAAAGAACGTACTTGTCAGGTATGCCAGCAGATCCAGCTCAGCTCCGGCCGCCAGACCAATCATGATAGCGATCATCATTGCGGTTGAAGTACCCACATCCCCTCTTAAGATTATTAGCAGAGCGATGGTCGGGAACATAAAAAAAACGGCGGCGACACCGGGCGCCCAAAACTTATCGACTAGGATCCCAACCGCAAGACGACCAATCACCACGGTAATACCCATTACCGATGCGATGCCTGCAATCGCGCTTGGCGCGAAACCTTGTTCGCCCATGATTCGCGGGAAGTTGGACAACAAGCCGGTAAGAACGATAACAGTTACGAACATTACGGCGCCAAGTAGCCAGAAATTAGTAGTTCGCATGGCCTGAGAGCGAGTAATGCCCCATGAAGTCGGCCCTGTCGCACCCGCGTCTCCGGTTTGCGCTGTGGTGTTCTCGCGAAACAGAGAGAAAACAATCGGCAGTGATATGCACATCGCTCCCAATCCGATAGTTCTGTACCCCAGACGCCAGCCATAATTTGAGATTACGAACTCCACAATGGGCGGAAGTATGAAGGCTCCCAACCCCGTTCCCATCATCGTGATCCCAATAGCCTTGCCACGGTGCTTTGTGAACCAGCCATTAAGGACGCCTGTCCACACTATTGGCAAGGAGCCTGCTCCAAGCAAACCGAGCAGCGCCCAACTTGCACACCAGACGGCCAAGGACCCCGTGTTGAATGAAAGGAGCACGTAAGCCAGGGAGTGCCCAATGAGCCCGAATATGCCGATACTGCGCAATCCATGTCGTTTGACCAGAGAACCAACAATGGGGCCAGTGATAAGGCCTAGACACATCATGACGGTGTAGCTCAGGAAAAACTGCGGCGGTGTCCAACCAAACTCTGCCGTGACGGGGCCTACAAAAAACCCCTGCGAGTAGTTCGTCAGAGTGAAAATGCCGCACATGGTGCCGATAGTGGCGGCTAGCAGAGGCCTCCAACCCTGAGAAAACTCATTCATCTTCGCGTGGCTCCGATTTGGTTTTTTGTAGGTATCCGGAATCGATAGGCCGAGCATTCATTAAAGCCACATTGCGTGGCTAATGAACATTTGTGTAAAGCGAATGAATTCGAATACGTAGACATTCAAGCTTCTGTGTCTGGCGGGTCGCGATAGTGCCTTTCCAGAGATTGTCCTTGTGACCGCCGTCAGATACCGAAGCGAGAAGGGCCTAGGATTCGGGGAGTAGCTTTAACTCCGGCATTTTCTCCATTACTCGTAGATCCCAAGGGGGTAGGTCGCCATATTTACGCCGCAGAAAATTGATGAAAATGCGCACTTTCATCGGTACATACTGTGACCGACGGTAGTAGGCGCGGAGAGATACTTCGCGGACTTTGTACTCGGCCATTATCGGCACCAGTTTCCCAGACAGAATCTCTTTTTCAATGAAGAAAATAGGCATCAACGACAGGCAATGACCGCTCGTGACCGCGGCATGAAGCATCCAGATGTTATTAGCCACGATGACGGGCTCAATAGGAATCTCAACTGGCCGGTCATCTTTCATCAGGTTCAGCTTGAGTGTAGGCGTCACGTAATTATTTAGCGCAAAAGGATGATCGGCCAGGTCCTCGGGTGAGGACGGGATGCCATGTTTTTCGAGGTAACTGGGACTCGCTACTAGCAAACGGCGCACAGGCAAAACCTCTGTAGCTTCGAGCACTCCGGTCGGCGTGTTTCCGGCTTGAATACACACATCAAAGCCTTCGTGCACCGGATCACAGAACCTATCGTGCTGCTGAAGGTCGATACTCAGGTCGGGATGATCGCGACCGAATTCACACAGGTCCTGAGCGAGGCACACTGAGGTGAAAGACGAAATACAACTGACGCGGAATGTCCCGCTCAGGCCCCACTCCATGGTGCTCACTGCGGATTTCGCATTGTCGAGATCACCGACGATCTTGACGCAGCGTTCGTAAAAGTTAGCGCCCGTGTCGGTGAGCGACATTTTTCGGGTGGAGCGCTGCAGTAGTACCATTTCCATATGGGGTTCAAGTTGGTTGATTCGCGTTGTGAT
>QXYP01000290.1 GCA_009886815.1 Halieaceae bacterium | reverse complement strand
CTCTCAGCCAATACCCTCCGGCAACCACGAACGCCTTCGAGATAGTCATCGAAGTGCGCTACAAAAACCCGGTGACCCGGTGATTCACCGTGGCCCAAATGGTCCGGGGCGACCACGGCCAAGCCCCGTGCGGTCAGGGCCGCAGCAACCTGCTGATAGCGTCCACTGTGCTCCCCCAGTCCGTGCACTAACAAGACCGTTGCACGAGCCTCCACCGTAGGCTTCCAGTGCCGATAACAAATGCCGGAGGGTAAGGTTTCAATAGGTGCCTGCGTCATAACCCACCTTAATTTTTTAGGGTAACCGGTGCATCAACCATTAATTAGAAACCGGCGTCAGCCAATCACGATAACGGGCCTGCTCACCGCGAACCGCCTGTAGGTAAATGCTCTGAAGCTTTTCAGTGATGGGGCCGCGCCCGCCGGCGCCGATCTGACGGCTATCGAGCTCTCGCACGGGAACCACCTCTGCAGCGGTGCCTGTGAAAAACGCCTCGTCGCAAATATAGACCTCATCGCGAGTGATGCGCTTCTCGCGAACTTCATAACCTTCATCGTGGGCTATTTGAAAGATAGCATCCCGGGTGATGCCCTCAAGGCAAGAGGTTAAATCGGGGGTGTATATAACGCCATCACGCACCATAAAGAAGTTTTCGCCACTGCCTTCGGCCACGTAGCCCTCGTTATCGAGCATCAGCGCCTCTTCGCAACCGCTATCGATGGCCTCACGCAGCGCTAAAATTGAGTTGATGTAATTGCCGTTGGCCTTGGCTTTACACATGGTGATATTGACATGGTGGCGGGTGTAGCTTGATGTGCGCACGGCAATACCGCGATTCCGTGCCTCGGGGTCCATATAAGAAGGCCAGGGCCAGGCGGCTATCATGACATGGGTTTTTAAGTTGTCGGCCCGCAAGCCCATACCTTCTGATCCCAGGAAACACATAGGACGCAGGTACCCTTCTTCAAGCTCGTTAATACGAACCACTTCGCGCTGGGCAGCGTTAAGGGCATCCTTATCCCAGGGCATATCCATTTGCATAATTTTTGCAGAACGAAACAATCGGTCGGTGTGTTCTTTTAACCTGAAAATACAGGTGCCCTGATCGGAGGAACTGTAGGCACGTACGCCCTCAAAAACCCCTAGCCCGTAGTGAAAGGTGTGGGTCAAGACATGCACCTTTGCCTCCTGCCAAGGCACAAGCTCGCCATCGAGCCAAATTTTTCCGCTCAGTTTAGACAGGTCCATGTTTTTTCCTCTTAACTATTATCTGTATCAATTTCGAGTGCGGGCAAACCGGGTAAAAACCGATCCCTGATCTGAGTAACCGCAATAAGCTGCTGCATAAATTTAGATCGCTTACCGACTAATTCTACATCTTCAAGTACTGCACGATGTACTTCGGCGCGATACACCAAATACGCAGCACGCAGTGTGTCGGCATCTTCGGCTGACAGCAAGTCATGATCAGCAAGAGCATTTAACAAATTAACCACATCGGTGGCCTGTGCCAGATCGGGATGGTCCGCAGCGTGTCGTAGCACTAGAAATTGCACCACAAACTCAATGTCAACAATGCCGCCAGGGTCGCGTTTGATATCAAACTCATCAGGAGCCGCGTCGAGGCGACTCTCGGCCCCTTCAAACATGCGCATGCGCATCGTTACCACCGCATCGCGCAGCTCATGATTAGGCCTGGACTGACAGACTACTTTCAGCCGCAACGCCTCTAGTTTCTGACACAAGTCTGCTGAACCTCCCACCGGACGCGCACGAACTAAAGCCTGATGCTCCCAGGTCCATGCCGACTCCTGCTGATATTTTTGAAAGCTGCCCAAGGTGACACAGGGCAGTCCCGAGCCGCCATCGGGGCGCAGGCGTAGATCGACCTCATAGAGGCGACCCTGAGCCACGTTTGTGGAGAGTACATGCACCACACGCTGGGCCAAGCGCGTGAAAAAGCGCGTATTTTCGATAATTTTTGGGCCCGACGTAGCCCCCCGCCCCCCGTCATAAACAAAGACCAGATCCAAACCAGAGCCATACCCCAGTTCAATACCGCCCAGCTTTCCGTAGCCCATGACCGCAAAACCAGCATCCGGCCCCTCAGGTTCCCCGTGACGAGATACCAATTCTGCCCGGGCCACTTGAATAGCTTGAGCGACCATGACTTCGGCGAGAAAGGTAAGATTATCGCTAGCCACCATGACCGGCAGTGAACCATTAAGCTCGCTGGCGGCTACTCTCAATACGACGGCATCTTTGATGCCAGCCATCGCGTGCATCTGTTGCTCTAGATCATCTTCAGGCACGCGTAACAGCTGGTCCTGAACAAGCGCCGCCATTTCATTGCGATTCGGCGCTCGATAAAGTCGATCTTCGTGGAGTAGTTCTTCGACGAGCTCGGGACGTTGCGCGAGCTTGCGGGCAATCCAGGGGCTTGCAACGTTGAGCGACACAAGCTGCTCTAGCGCCTGTGGGTGTTCCGTCATCATCACCAGATAAGCGCTGCGTCGAAGCACCGCACTCACAAAAGGGAGGGTGCGGGTAACAGCAAGATCAGCATTGACGGTTTGAGCAGACACTGAAATGAGCTGAGGCAAAAAAGCTTCAAGGCGACGCTGACTTTCTAATTGCGCCGCCTGCACTCGGCCACCGCTCATGAAGGCCTCTACCGCCTCCCAGGTGGTGGTGGCGTTGCGAAACCCCAAAGCTACTAATGCCTCAACTGATAAATCGACGTACTGCAAATCCGTCGAGGAAGAAACCTCGGGCAGCTGACCCTCGGGCAAGGTCAGCAGAGAATTAAAGTACTCAGACACCCGATTGCGAACACCCTCGCAGCTTTCGGTCAATGCGAACCAGTCAGGGTGGCCCATCAACAACGCCACCTGCGCCTGCGTGAGGGGATCTGCCGGTAACTCCTGAGTCTGAGCATCACCCAACCCCTGAAGCATATTTTCGA
>QXYP01000029.1 GCA_009886815.1 Halieaceae bacterium | reverse complement strand
TGGGCCAAAATATAGCCATGGGATATCTGCCGGCTGACCGCGCCAAAGAGGGTGATACCGTTTATATGGAATATTTCGGTAATTTTTTCTCCGCAAAAGTCACCGCGGTGGGATATCGTGCGATGCTGGATCCAGAGAATATAAGGGTGAAAACCTGATCCCGTAAAATAACAACATGGGGGTGTGTTTTGTACGATTCAACTGTAAAAGGCGCTTCTCAGACCCCTTACCGTGTCGGGTTCCTGCTGGTCAATGAATTTACGCTGATCTCACTCTCGAGTGCAGTGGAGCCCTTGCGAGTGGCCAACCAGCTAGCAGGACGTGACCTGTACACCTGGGAACTGCTGGGTGAAGGACCGGCGACTCAAAGTTGCAGCGATGGCTTTGCCGTCAACCTCGACAAAACACTGGCAGATGTAACCGATTACGACCTCGTAATTGTCGTGGGCGGTCTTGCCATTGAACAAAATCTTGCCAGACCTGTTCTCGCGTGGCTGCGCAAGCAAGCGCAACGGGGTGTTGTCGTAGGATCGGTTTGTACAGGGGCCTATGTGCTGGCTAGTGCGGGTCTGCTCGATGGCTATCAATGCAGCGCGCATTGGGATTGCCTCACAATTCTTACCGATCGGTTTCCAAGAGTCGGCTGTAACAACCAACTCTACACCATCGACAGAGATCGCATGACCTGCACTGGTGGCACAATCCCTATGCATATGATGCTGGCCCTACTGTCCTCTCGACACCCGCAGGCGTTGGTCGATGCGGTGGCAGACATGCTGATTTGTGAGCGCTATCGTGCCGACGTAGAAATGCAGCTGGTGCCCATGTGGTCAAGAAAGGTGGAAATGCAGCCCAAGCTGAAAGAAGTCCTGCAGCTTATGGAGGCAAATCTTGAGGAACCTATTTCTTTGCAGGAGCTCGCCGATTTTGTTCAATTGTCTCGCAGACAGCTGGAGCGACTTTTCCTAAAGTATCTACACTGCACGCCTTCGCGCTACTACCTAAAGCTGCGTCTCGATCGCGCTAGGCGTTTGGTTAAGCAAAGTTCACGCTCGATCGTCGAAATCACCTCAATGTGCGGGTTTGTGTCTACCACGCACTTTAGCCGGTGTTATCGCAAGTATATTGGCGTATCTCCGCGGATTGACCGGTTGAACTGCCAGCCAGACTATCAACCGGCGGCTAACGAGCAGTTGTTAGCCTAATCGGCCTTGGGTATACCTGGGGCAATGCCCTTGGAAGCAGCTCGGTTGCCCTGATTTTTTTATTAAGCGGTTTATTGTTAGAAGCTTTTATCAGTTTTTAGTGTGGGCTGCGCTCAGTTTCCGTAGCAACGGGTGCCGTCTGCCCAGCGTTAACACGCGTTTCAGTGGCGGCTATTATCCCTATCTCCAATCTCGATGCTTCGAGCGTCGGCTACTAGGGCATCGACATTATCCGCAGTCAGAGTGTGTAAAAACGCAACCAGATCCCGTTGTTCTGTTGGCGTTAGGTCTAGCGGCCGAATACGTTGATCCTGATTAGGATCTTGCCCACCACCGTGCACATAGAACGTCACAACGTCTTGCAGAGTTTGAATAGAGCCGTCGTGCATGTAAGGGGCTGTTAGAGCGACGTTTCTCAGCGTTGGCGTTCGGTATCGCCAGCGATCTTCTGAGCGGCCTGTGACCTCTTGCCGACCGTTATCGATAAAGGTTTCGGTTTCAACATCGACTCGGGGTGTAACGAAGATGCCCGGTGCAACTTGCACTCGCTTTGGCATGATCCCTCGCTGTTCGCGCAGTAATCCTGTCCCTGTGTTGTAGAAATTGCCGTCAGTAAAGAGGGCGTTCTCTTTGGTAAGGGTATGGCAGGCATGGCAGCCCTGTTGCTGAAAAACCGCGAAGCCCCGGGTGGCCTCCGCACCGAATTCAGCGGCGCTGTGGGCGTTTTGGGAGGACGCGAAGTACCAGCGGTCAAAGGCCGAGTTTCCGCTAATAAGGGCGCGTTGGTAGGCGGCTAGGGCGAGGCCCAGTGTTTGAGATGTCAAACCCTGACCATAATTTTCAGCAAAGGCAGCCTGATAGGTAGGGATAGCGTTTAACCGTTTAAGCACAGCCTCTTTAGAGGGATTGGCCATTTCATTACGTGCCAGCAAAGGTGACCACACTTGAGCCTCGAGGGACTGTTCTCTGCCGTCCCAAAACAGGGATTGTTGAAACGCTAGATTATAGAGTGAGGGCGCATTGCGACGTCCTCCACGCCCCTCATCACCTACCGGTGTCGCCAGTTCATTTTGCGTGAATCCCTGCTCTGGTACATGGCACATGGCACAAGACAGGTTGGCGTTGGCGGATAGCCTGCGGTCAAAGAATAATTGCCGACCTAGGTCGATCTCATTGGCGCGCAAAGGGTGGGTTAGTTTGGGTAGTCCCAGCTGATGGGCGTGAGGTTCGCTGGCCATAGAGAGCTGCTGACCGTTCTGCTCTATTATCGCCTCAGACCGCGATACGTAGTGCTCAGATTCATAGCCTTCCCGGTTGTCGGCCAGGCCCACTCGGTGGTCCGGTTGACCCTGAGCGAGGGGCACTAAAGCGGCGCTGATTCCCATAACCATAACGGTGGTTGCCAACCCACAAATAAGTGTCGAAAACAGCTGCGATTTTATTTTGGAAAGTGCTAATCTCATGGTTATAAGGATAAACCATTGGAGTGCAAACTATGAGTCGAATATTTATTGCCGCGTTGGGTTTTTTCATGATGGCTATAGCGCCTATGACCCTTGCTGATGAAACCTGCATGTCGCCTTATATGGCTAAAATTGTGGGCCAGGAAGATTACGTCTACATCTGGACCCTAGGCATGGAGGGCGTTGGAGATGGCGAGGATAAACTTGTCACGGTTGACGTGAATCCCGATTCCAAAACCTATGGTGAAGTTGTTCACAGTTTGTCCGTTGGCGGGCGTAACGAAGCGCACCACTCAGGACTCACTGATGACCGCCGCTATCTTTGGGCGTCGGGTCTCGATACCAGCAAGATCTTTATTTTTGATATCTACACCGACCCTGCTAAGCCACGACTGCACCGTGAGATCGACGATTTTGTGGCGAAAACAGGCGGCATTGTCGGGCCCCATACGAATTATGCGTTGCCGGGTCGCATGCTGATTACAGGGCTGTCTAATAACCGTGACCATGGCGGTCGTACCGGAATGGCTGAGTACACCAACGATGGCGATTTCATTACCAGCGTTTGGATGCCCACCGATGACAATTTGCAGGGTGCGGTCAAATCAGGCAACTACGCCGATGGCTACGGCTATGACGCGCGTGCTCTGCCTCGTAGAAATGTGCTGGTGACGTCCTCCTTTACCGGTTGGAACAATTACATGATGAACCTCGGTAAAATGATGGGTGATCCCGAGGCGATGAAACGCTTTGGTAACACTGTGGTTATCTGGGATCTGCACGCACGTACACCTAAAAAAGTGCTAGACGTACCCGGTGCGCCACTGGAACTACGCTGTGCCTGGGGTTCACGGTCTAACTACTGCTTCACGACAACCGCGCTCACTTCAGAAATCTGGTTGATTTATGAAGATGACGCAGGGGAGTGGCACGCTAAGGCGGTTGCCGATATTGGCGATGCCAGCAAGATACCGCTGCCGGTAGACATCTCCATCTCGGCCGATGACAACCATCTCTGGGTGAATACCTGGAATGATGGCTTGGTGCGGTTATTCGATATCTCGGATCCCCATGCACCTGAGCAAGTCTTCGAAAAACGTATTGGTGAGCAAATCAATATGGTCTCCCAGAGCTGGGATGGTGAGCGTGTGTACTTTACCTCGTCACTGCTAGCCAACTGGGACAAGACCAATTCGAGCGCTGAAGGCGAGGAAGGCGATGTCCAGTACTTCAAGCTCTTCAACTGGGATGGCGCCGAGTTGACGCCCGAATTCAGTCTGGACTTTGTTGCAATGGGTTTGGGTTCACCCCATCAAATGCGCTTTGGTGCCCATGCCTTGTACGGTAATCCTGCCCCGAAGACCGGGCATGACGACATGGCTGCACGCTGACCGCATGCGGCCGTGGTTAATAGGGCTCTTGGGGTGCTGCGCAGCGTCGGCGCTGGGCGCTCCCCATGATCATGCCCCGCCGGTGGTTTTGGCTCCCGGCTATGAGGAGCTTCAGTTTGTGCCCCCGGCGGCAGGTAGTTATCAACTGCCATCGATGGGGGCTGCTGCCGATGGTCCGACACTCGATACCTTAGGAGAGCCGGGCCGTCTTTATGACTTTCTCGGTGACAAGGCCACGGTATTGAGTTTTATTTTTACCACCTGCAACGACGTCAATGGTTGTCCTCTTGCTACCTATGTGATGAGTGGTGTGCAAAAGGCCGTCTTGAAAGATCCTGATCTGGTTGATCAGGTGCGGATTGTTAGCTTCAGCTTTGATCCCGAGAATGATACCCCTGAGGTGCTGGGACGCTATGGCGACCAGTTTAGGGCCGAGGGTTTTGACTGGGAGTTTGTGACCACGGCTTCTGAGGATTCTCTGCGACCGACATTGGACGCCTATGATCAGTGGGTGATTCGAGATTACGATGAAGCAGGTAACTACTTAGGAACCATGTCCCATATATTGCGGGTCTATCTAATCGACGGTGACCGGCGCATTCGCAATATCTACAGCACCTCTTACCTGCACGCTGATACCGTTGTCA
>QXYP01000289.1 GCA_009886815.1 Halieaceae bacterium | reverse complement strand
TAGGCCTACGCAAAGTTCTCGCAGGGGCAAGTCAGTAACCCCGGCCATGGGCGCCAGCACCACGGGGTTAGCCAACTGTAAGGCGCCAATCTGCAAACCTGCAGGCGCAGAAGTGCCCGTCTCTGTTCGACGGTGCGAAGAGGCGCGGATGACTTTTGGGGTTGGCGTGTTAGCCACTAGCTTTTACCCGGGTGCGTACTGGGGTGGCAAAGCATACCCCGCAATGGCGAAAGGATGAAGTAGAAAGGTTAAATTTTAACCAGTAGCGCACCACGAGCGCTCGGTGGCGGCCCAGATTTTTCTGTCAGTGAGCAGGCATTGATTTGCGCCAATCCATTAGACAGGCCGAGTCGTATGGTTCAGAATGCGTCGAAAACTAATATAAATTACGTGAACAAGCAGCGAATTGTTGAGATGTCTGATATTTTGTTAATCAACGGACCCAACCTGAATTTGTTGGGGTCACGAGAGCCAGATCGCTACGGGAGTGAATCTCTAGAAACGATCACTGCGCGTTTATGTGCAGAGGCCGAGCGAGCTCATGTCTCCATCTCGTGTGTCCAGAGCAATGCAGAACACGAATTGATAGCGTCGATTCATGATGCCCCTGCAGCCAATACACGTTTTATTATTATTAACCCCGCAGCGTTCACACATACCAGCATAGCGCTGCGTGATGCCCTGCTTGGGGTGGCTATCCCTTTTATTGAGGTGCACATCTCTAACGTGCATGCTCGTGAAGCTTTTCGCCAGCACAGTTACTTATCTGACATCGCTGAAGGCGTTATTTGTGGCCTGGGTAGTTTCGGTTACGACTGCGCCTTGGCCAGTGCATTGAAAAAACTGAACTAAAATTTTAAGCCTGTTTGAGGATCGACACGATGGATATCCGCAAAGTCAAAAAATTGATTGAGCTGTTGGAAGAGTCAAATATTGACGAAATCGAAATCATAGAGGGTGAGGAATCGGTTCGTATCAGCCGTAACAGCTATGCCGCGCAAGCAGCCGTAAACCATCCGCCACCCGCCATGCCGGCACCGGTTGCTGTGGCGCCAGCACCCGCGCCTGCCCCAGTAGCGGCAGAACCCGCGGCAGAGGCGATCTCGACAGACAATGCCGTGCTGTCCCCAATGGTTGGCACCTTTTATCGATCCCCCAGTCCAGAGGCGGGGTCCTTTGTTGAGGTAGGACAAACCGTACGTGTTGGCGATGTTCTGTGCATTGTTGAAGCCATGAAGATGATGAATCAGATTGAAGCTGATCGGGCCGGTACGGTCACGGCAATTCACGTTGCCGATGGCGAGCCGGTAGAATTTGACCAACCCCTCATCACCATTGCCTGACCCTGGAGGTGGCTCAATGAGCTACCGACCGAGAGGAATCATTTGATGTTAGAGAGAGTTTTGATCGCCAATCGTGGCGAAATTGCCCTACGAATCCTGCGTGCTTGCCGAGAGTTAGGCATTAAGACCGTTGCCGTGCACTCCACAGCCGATCGTGAATTGAAACACGTGCGACTCGCAGATCAGGCCGTGTGTATTGGCCCGCCAAATTCTGCACTGAGTTACCTCAATGTGCCTGCGATTATTAGCGTAGCCGAGGTAACCAATTCCGATGCGATCCACCCGGGCTATGGCTTCTTATCGGAAAATGCCGATTTTGCCGAGCAGGTTGAGAAAAGCGGCTTTGTATTTATTGGTCCAACCGCCGAGACCATTCGCCTTATGGGTGACAAGGTGTCGGCAAAACACCAAATGCAGCGATCGGGAGTTCCCACGGTGCCGGGTTCAGAGGGCGCTGTTCCAGATGACCCCGATGAGGTTTTGCGTATTGCCCGGGATATTGGTTATCCCGTGATCGTAAAAGCCGCGGCGGGGGGTGGTGGTCGCGGCATGCGCGTTGTGCACAATGAGGAAGTCTTGCTCAGCTCTATTCAGGTGACGCAGTCAGAGGCCAAGGCGGCTTTTGGTTCACCGGTGGTGTATCTCGAGAAGTTTCTTCAGCGACCCCGCCACGTAGAGGTTCAGGTGCTTGCCGATGGTCAGGGCAATGCCGTTCACTTGGGTGATCGTGACTGCTCGCTGCAGCGTCGTCACCAGAAAGTCATTGAAGAGGCACCTGCACCCGGTATCGATCAGAAGCTGCGTGATGAAATTGGCGCAGCCTGTGTCAAGGCCTGCATTGATATTGGTTATCGCGGTGCCGGGACTTTTGAGTTTCTGTACGAAGATGGCGGCTTTTATTTTATTGAAATGAATACCCGGGTGCAGGTAGAGCACCCGGTGACGGAGATGATCACGGGGGTCGATATCGTCAGGGAGCAGTTACTGATTGCCTCGGGTGAAAAGCTCTCGATTCGTCAGGAGGATGTGGTGTTTAAGGGGCACGCTCTGGAGTGTCGCATCAATGCCGAGGATCCCCGAAACTTTTTACCATCGCCGGGTAAGATCAATACCTTTCATGCCCCGGGTGGCCCTGGGGTTCGTGTCGATTCCCATGTTTACAGTGGTTACACCGTGCCGCCGCACTACGATAGCCTGATTGGTAAGTTGATCACCCACGGAGACACTCGCGCTGGAGCACTGGTCAAAATGCGTCAGGCTCTCGATGAGTTGGTGGTCGAGGGTATACGCACCAATTCCGCGCTCCACCGCGAGTTAGTGGTAGACCCTTCCTTTATGGCCGGTGGCGTCAGCATTCACTACCTTGAGAGTAAGCTGGAACACGAGCATTGACCGACGCGGGTTGGCAAGAGCTACGCTTCAGTACAACCCCCGACCAGCTTGAGAATTTGGAGTCTTGGCTGTTTGAACAGGGCGCCCTCGCGGTTACCCTGGAAGACAATGCCGACGAGCCACTTCTTGAGCCGGGTCCGGGTGAGACCCCCCTTTGGCAAAACATCAAACTGGTGGCCCTGTTTGAGGTGGGTATCAACCTGTCCCCCATCTTAGCCAGCGTGCCACAGCAGTGGGTAACGGCGTCGGCCGATGCCGCAGATTTTGTTCCTGATCAAGATTGGGAGCGCGCCTGGATGGAAAATTTCGAGCCTTTAAAAATGGGTAAGCGCCTTTGGATATGCCCGAGTTGGTGCGAGCCGCCGGATCCCCATGCGGTCAATATTAATCTCGACCCGGGCCTTGCCTTTGGCACCGGTACCCACCCGACCACCGCCATGTGCCTTGGTGAACTCGATGCCACCATTCAGCCCGGCGTTAATCTCATCGACTATGGTTGTGGCTCGGGCATTTTAGCCATTGCTGGTCTGAAGCTGGGTGCTACTAAAGCTTTTGCTGTCGACAATGATCCGCAGGCGGTAACGGCCACATGGGATAACGCGCAGCGCAACGCGATTACTCAAGATCAGCTCGATGTTTTTTTGGTGTCACAGGCCGATACTCAAGGACGCTTGCAGCCGGCTGATCTGGTGATTGCCAATATACTCGCGGGCCCTCTCGAGGCACTGGCACCGACCTTGATTGACTTAATGAATCCGGGGGGGCGTTTGATTCTTGCGGGCTTACTCTCCGAGCAGGCTGCGGCTTTAATTGAAGCCTACAAGCCTTGGGTCGCTTTGAGTGCAGTGCAAGAGCTAGAGGGCTGGACCTTACTGGCGGGGCCAAAGCTGTCGCGCTGAGCCATGAAGGCTCCTAGCTCAACAGCCACCTGATAGGAGGCTGAGGCAACAGACGGCCTCAAGTCGTTAAGCAGATGGGT
>QXYP01000288.1 GCA_009886815.1 Halieaceae bacterium | reverse complement strand
GATGATGCCGACTGGATTTTTTGCCTGGTGCGTACTGACGATTCAGGGCCGAAGCAGCAGGGCATTAGTTTTTTACTGATTGATCTTGCGAGCCCGGGGGTGTCGATTGCGCCAATACCCCTAATCAGCGGCGATTCAGATTTCTGCCAAACGTTTTTCGATGATGTGCGCGTTCCCAAAGACAATCTCATCGGTGAACTGCACGGTGGCTGGGCCGTTGCCAAGGAGGTACTTCGGCACGAGCGCCAGTTAATGGCTTCTTTTGAAAGTATGGCCGAAAAACCTAAAGCTGACATTGTCGAGCTGGCTAACCAACACTTAGATATTCAAGCGAGTGGCGCTATTTCTAACGCCAATATACGCAGTCGGTTAGCTACCTATCTCATGCGTGATAGCGCAGTGAAACAGCTCGGGGAGCGCATCGCCCGACAGCATGAGGCTCAGGCGGCTGATCCTGCTTTACCGCTTCTTATGAAGTATTTGAGTACCCGGGAAGTGCAACAGAAGAATGAAATAATACTCGAAATTTTGGGCGCTCAAGGTCTATCCCTTAATGCCTCTGATAACTCAGAACTGTATGACTCAAGGGTTAAGCAATGGGCGTTTGACAAGACACTGACCATTGCAGGCGGCACCTCAGAGATACAACTTAATATTATTGCCAAGCGCGCGCTGGGGCTTCCCTCAGGTAGGAGTTCATAATGATCTTGACTTCCGAGCAGGAGCTCTTCAGGGCGAGTCTTGCCGGTTTTCTTTCCCAGAAGTTGCCCCTTGCTGCGCTGCGCACTCTGCGTAGCCTACCGCTGGAGACGGCATACGATAAGGGGACTTGGCGGCAGCTAGCCGCTCTAGGCGTCACTAGTATGACAGTGCCTGCAACATTAGGAGGCGCCGAGTTCGGTTGGTTGGGAATGGGCGCAGTAGCACAGGAGATGGGACGGAGGCTATCGGCAACACCGCTGCTATCGAGTGTGGTACTCGCCCAAGGTGCGTTAATTCAATGCGCAAGTCCTGCTCAGATCGATCGCTATCTGCCGGCACTGCTCAATGGTGACGAGGTGTGGACAGTCGCCTTTGAGGAGCGCGCGCATTTCGCCCCTGACTGTGTGTTGACCACAATGACAGCCCGGGGCCTCAAGGGAGGCAAGTGCATGGTTCTCGATGGGGCGGCTGCAGACCGTGTGCTGATAGCGGCGCGTAAGCAAAGCGGAGATTTTGGGCTGTTTTTGGTTGATGCCCAAGCTCCGGGCATTACGCAGACCCCCGCGCGGCTGATGGATGGACGTCAATATGTCACCTTTGATTTTGCCGACGTTCCCGAATCCAGCGGCCAATGGCTCGCAGGAGGCACTGCTGAGCGGGGCTGGGCTCAAGTCTTAAATAATGCGACGGTGATTTTGGCGGCTGAGATGCTAGGAAGCGCGAGAGAATTGTGCGAACGGACGGTCGAATATTTAAAGGAGCGGGAACAATTCGATGCCAAAATTGGCAGCTTTCAAGCCCTACAACATCGGGCGGCACATATGTACACCGAACTGGAGCTGAGCCAAGCTGCTGTTGATGCTGCCCTGGTGAGTTTTGATTCGGGGCAGGGGGATCAGTGTGCCCTCGTCAGCGCCGCAAAAGCCTTGGCCAATGACTGCTTTCAGTTGATCAGTGATGAAGCGGTGCAAATGCACGGTGGTATGGGTGTAACCGATGAACTGGATATTGGTTTGTTTTTAAAGCGCTCCCGAGTTTGCAACCGGTTGTTGGGCGACGCGCATTGGCATCGTCTGCGCTACGCCGAGCGATTGGGGTTTTAGCTTAAATCACTGTTGCCATAATTCGTCTAGGACAAAGAGGCTGCTAGTTTTATAAAAGCTGAGCCGGCCGCTCCTGTTACTGGGCTTCTACTAGAAATTGGTCATACCAACGCCGAAATTTGGCGAAAGGTCCATCGCCGTCACATAGCAGGGGTCGTTCAAAGTACTGCTTGCGCTGCCAGATAATTTGATCCTCATCCATCTGCTGACAGATATTGGCAATGATGGCTTGCCCTACACTTTTTCCCAGGGTGTCAGCGGTGGCCTTGGGTTGAATAAACGCGTACATGGCATGGCTAACCTCGCGTTCCACAGGCGTAATATTGGCGAGCAGTATCGTGTCGTAAATACCGCTGAAACGAACTACCGATAAGCCGGTACCGTAGCTTCGTGTTTCGATCGCACCATCTACTACGCCACGTGGGGTCGGTTGTCGGGTCACGAATTTGGCGTGGCGCTTATAGCCATCAAAGGACTGAATTTCAGTTTCGGGCAGCTCTGACGTGCCGTGTACAAAGTGAAAGTGGGCGCCATCGACTCCGTTCTCGCCGATCTCTTGCATGTGCGCGTGAATTTCCCACTCATGCCGGTCAAAAGCGGTCCACTCATTATTGCCATTCTGGGCCTCTTCGATGCTCTCGGGTTCCCACGTAGGCGCTTCCTTGTTGGGGTGGTACCACACAAGGATCTGCTGATTTAACTCTCGAACCTCCCATGCGCCGAGAATAGACTCGCCCTTGGCGACCCGGGGCGGTAGGTTTTTGGCATAGGGAATGTGAGTGCATTGTCCTTCGCCATTCCACTGCCAGCCGTGAAAGGGACACTCTAAGCTTTCACCAACTACCCGGGGCCCTTTGCCCGCATTGTCGCGAATTCCGTAGCCTAGGTGTGCGCCCATATGAGGGCAATAGGCATCCACAACTCGAGCGATCCCACTTTCTGTGCGAAAGGCGACAAGCTCTTGGCCAAAATAATGTAAGGGGATGGCGTCACCGATCTCAAGATCGCTAGAAAATAAAACTTGAAACCAACCCATGGGAATAGGGAGAGGGCATCGTCCGGAATCACTCGCAATCATTGCTCAACGCTCGCAGTTTTTATTGCATGAGGTGTGTAGTTTACTTGAGGTCGCCTTTTAAAAATTACCCCAGATGGTCTACTCAAGAAACTCATGGTGCTGGCGCGAACTCCCGAAGGAATCCGTATCCTGAGGCCGCCTCGGCTAGCTAGCGTTGGATCAGAGCCCATAACCACCGTCGACGGGAACTAACTGTCCCGTGGTATAGCCCGAGGCTGACGAGGCCAAAAAAACCGCCATTTTTGCCACCTCTTCGGGGGTTCCGAAGCGTTTCATGGGTAGGTTTTGTTTGACCTGTGCGACCCACTGATCGTCAAAAACCCCTTGCTCTCGTAGGCGTAAAAATATGCCGGTCTCAATAACACCGATAGCAATACTGTTAGCGCGAATGTTGTGCTGACCCTCTTCTTTGGCGACGCCTTTAATAAGTTCTTCAATGGCAGCTTTTGGAGCTACGGAAAGAATGTCTAGAGGGGGGTAGCGCAGCAGGCCTGCAGAACTGATATGCACATAGCTGCCGCCACCGCCAGCACGCAGACGAGGCAGGGTGGTGTAAATAGCGTTGAAAACGCCTTCTGCGTCGGCTCTTAACACCCGCTGCCATAAATCCGGGGTCAATTCAGCAATGCTTACCTGGGGAATGTCGTATCCCGTTGCTATGAAAACAGAGTG
>QXYP01000287.1 GCA_009886815.1 Halieaceae bacterium | reverse complement strand
TGCGCTACGCGGCAGGCCTTACCAATGATGCCAATGTCTTACCCAGCAATCCCGCCGCCGTCATCAATCTCAGCATTGGCGGCGCAGGCTTCAGTCAAACCGCTCAGAATCTTTATACGACCGTTGCCAATACGGGCGTTCTCATCGCCGCAGCCAGCGGTAATGATGGTAGTGATAGCGTTGACTACCCGGGCAGCTACGACGGGGTCTTTGCCGTCGGTGCCACTGACGCTCTAAATGGCATTGCCGACTACTCCAATCGCGGCGCCGCACTCGATCTTGTGGCACCCGGGGGTAGACTAGAAGCCGATGCCAATGGCGACGGTCAGCCCGATGGGGTGATTAGCACCTACGTCTCAGATGAGCTACCTGAGTACGTTTTTCTTCAAGGCACCAGTATGGCGACACCCCATGTTGCAGGCGTGTTTGCACTCATGAAATCTGTGTATAGGGATCTGGACGCAGATATCGTTGATGGCTTACTCCAGCAGGGTGCGCTGACCGACGATCTGGGCGATACCGGTCGCGACGACACCTACGGCTGGGGCCTGATCAATGCCCGCAAAGCCGTAACAGCAACAATTTCCTACGCGGGCGGCGAAATCGACATCCCTCCCAGACTGGGCGCCTCTACTACGATCTTAAACTTTGGTAGTACGCTCACCGCGGCCAATTTAATCCTGTCAAATCAGGGTGGGGGCGAGCTTTCTATTAGCGGGGTGAAGAACAGCGCCGAATGGTTAACGATTAGCGAGGGCAATACCAATGAGAGTGGATTGGGCAGTTGGCGGTTTAGTGTCGACCGCCAAGGTTTAGCCGAGGGAACCTATCGGACCGACGCCACTTTTCAATCAACCGTAGGAGATCTGTCGGTATCAGTTGAAAGCCGAGTCAGTAGCGGTGAAGCTGGGGACATTGGCGTGGTGTACGTCCTGTTCATCAACTCCGAAACCCAAGAGATTTGGCAAGGTGCCACAGCAGCAACCAGCGATCTTTGGTATGTTGACCAAGGCTATGCCATTACGACCAACTTGCTACTCGCTCCCGATGGCACCGACACTGATTCACTTCCCGTTGGGACCTATGAGATATGGGCAGGAACCGACAACGATAATGATTTCTTCATCTGCGATGCCGGTGAAGCCTGTGGCGCTTGGCCCACTGCCGACACACCGGCAGTCATCACCATTACCGAAGACCGTAATGACATCTTTTTTCCCAGCAACTACCAGGTCAGCCTGCCGAGTATCAGTAGCAACACTTTAAAGCCAATGACCGATGATCGATTTATAAAAAGTAGGAAGCCTCGATAATGCCCAGATTTGTTATGTCTCTCATGGTCTTTTTCGCCCTGCTTATGGGGCCGCTTACTCAAGCTCAGGACAATGATCTAAGAAACCCCACCGCATTAATCGATAACAGCCCGTACACCGGTGACCTTGAGGGCATGGTGCAACGGCGAATTATTCGTGTGCTGACCGTCTACGGGCCCGGGCGCTACTACCTGGACAATGGCGCCAAAGGCATTACTGCGGAATATGCGAACCGACTGGAAAAAGTCATCAATGACAGCTACGAGACCGGTCACCTAAAAGTGGTGGTATTTGTGCTGCCAGTCGCCAGGGATGAACTCTTTGTAGCTCTAGAGCAGGGGCGAGGAGACATCATTATGGCAGGCACCACGGTGACGCCTGCTCGCGAGCAACAAGCCGCATTCACCATACCGTCCAGCAAACCGCTGAAAGAAATTTTGGTAGCGGGCCCCAGTGCCCCCGTCCTCAGCTCGATTGATGACCTCTCTGGAAAAAGCGTATACCTCAGAGCCTCGTCGAGCTATGCGGAAAGTATTGAACAGCTCAATCAACGCTTCGCTAGCCAGGGTAAAGCCCCGGTGACCATAGAACCCATGTCAGAATTGCTGGAAGATGAAGATCTGATTGAAATGGTCGATGCCGGATTATTGCCCTGGACGATTGTCGATGACTACAAGCCTACCCAGTGGTCCGGGGTGTTCACTAATCTCCGCATTCGTAACGACATTGTATTTAGGGAAGGCAGTCGCCTTGCCTGGGCTGTTCGTCAAAACAATCCTGAGCTTAAAAAATTCCTCAATAACTTCCTTAAAGACAATAAAGAGGGCACTTTGTTTGGGAATATTTTGAAAAATCGCTACGTCAGAGATTTTAATTGGGCCGCTAATACCAACGCCGAGAGTGAGCTGCAGCGATATCGCGACCTAGAAGGACTTTTTCGCCGTCACGGTATCAGCTACGGTATCGACCCCGCGCTACTAGCGGCCCAAGGGTTTCAGGAATCACGCCTCGATCAGGATGTTCGCAGCCACGTCGGTGCGGTAGGGGTTATGCAATTACTGCCCAGCACGGCGGCCGATAAGAATGTAGGAATTCCCGATATTCATGAAGTCGATCCGAATATTGAGGCGGGCGCCAAGTACCTCGCATTTCTGAAACGACGCTACTTTAGTGGCCCCGGTATGGACCCTTTAAACGGTGCTCTGCTCGCGCTAGCGGCCTACAACGCTGGGCCCGCCAAAGTTCGTCGCCTCCAAGAAACAGCACGTGCCAGAGGCTATGATCCCTACCGGTGGTTTGATAACGTTGAAGTGATCGCCGCGGAGAAGATAGGCCGCGAAACCGTTCAGTACGTGTCTAATATCTTTAAGTACTACCTCAGCTATCAGATGATCAACCGCGAGAGCGCTCGCCGTGAGGCCGCACGCCAAGCCGCCGGCGCACCCTCCCACAAATAGCTTCAAAATTAGCAGGCAAAGGTTAAAGCGGCGGTTAACCCTTGAAAGGACAGTTCAAAACGACAAGGTGTAGCGCCTAGAGTGAAGCGCTAACCTACACTGAAATTAACCGGTGATCATCCTCCAACCACTCGAGTCGTCCCGTCTCCGCCCAGCGCCGCCGAATACCGGGAACAGGCGCAAGATGAAATAAGTCGCCGTTAAGCCCGGTCAACGCAGAAGCAGCTCCGTTCGCCCTCGCTAAATTTGCATTAGCCGCCATGTGCGCCGCCTCGCCGTGAACGGGTATGACCAAGTCAGGGGCGAGAGTTTGATACAAGTCGACCAACTCATCCTGACAGGGATGCCCCGATGCGTGCAGCGTACGCTGACTGCTGTCGGCGTGAATAACAGCGATATTGCGAGCCTGCAAATTTTCGACAAGGCGGGCTACAGCCACTTCATTGCCCGGAATTGTTTTGGCACTAAAAATAACCGTATCGCCTTCACCCAGAGATAAGTGTGGGTGGATGTCTAAAGCCAATTTATGCAGGGCAGCACCGACTTCGCCTTGGCTTCCTGTCGCCAATGCCAAAACCTCGTATTCAGGCAGGTACTCGAGGTGCTCATGGGAAATGGGCCTAAAGTCTGGGTGCAAATAATCGTTGGCCAGTGCACACCGATACATATTTTCTAGTGACCGCCCCAACAGAGCTGATCTGCGACCGGTGGCATGGGCAATACGCAGCACCGACTGCAATCGGGCCACATTGCTAGCAAAACAAGCCACCACAACCTTACCGGTTAACGGCGCCAAAGTTTGAAGCAAACCATCCGCCACATCGCCCTCACTGGGAGAGCGCCCAGCTTTTAACGCGTTGGTTGAATCACAAACGATCGCATTGAGACCTTCAAATTCTTTTCCAGCCCAGTCCGACACCTGCCAGCTGGGACCTACAACAGGCCGTTTATCGACCTTCCAATCAGCAGTGTGCAACACACTGCAGCCAGCGGTGCGTATTAGCAGCGCACAAGTTTCGGCAGTCGAATGGGTAATGGGTAGCCACTGAACATCGAAAACCCCAATCTGAAGCCGGTCTTCCGGGCTGACCTCAATGAGTGGGTTAGGCAACACACTACCTCGCCAGCCACTTTTTTTACGCAAAACCGATGCGGTAAAAGGCGTGGTATAGACCGGGCAATCGAGCATAGGCCACAGGTAGGGCACAGCACCCAGGTGGTCCTCGTGGGCATGGGTAATAATCAGCCCGTCAATAAGATGTTTCTGGCTAACAATAAAAGCGGGGTCTGGCATCTGAATTCGCGGCCGCCCAGAGGTGCTTGCCGCATCATGTTCAAAGGTGATCCCGCAATCGACCAGCAACCAGCGGCCCTTATGGCCGTACAGATTGAGGTTCATGCCAATTTCACCGGTACCACCCAGAGGCAAAAACCACGTGGCGTTGTCTGGAGGGTTCATTACTACCAGGCATACCCCACACGGAAACTGTATTTCTGATCGATTTCCTGCTCGAGTGAGCCGTCGTAATCGACTGAGATTTCAGCGGCTGCCTGAAAGCCAAAGACCAGCGGGAAGGCGAGGCCTGCGGTTGTTTTGAGCAGCACATCTTGAGTACGGTCGGTTCCAACAATACCCACATGACGCAAGTAAAGTTTAGAACTTCCGCCCAAGAACTTGCTCTCACCCGTCAGGTTCCAATTCAGGGCGCCATAACTTTTTTTATCAAAAGCACAGGCTTTGGGCCCACGACTCGCCCCCGCACTATCTAAACATTCGATGTCTTCAACCTGAGGCGCCGAATATTCCGTGCTGACATAAGCTAATCCCAGCTCACCATCGAGGGAGATGATGTCGTTATCCA
>QXYP01000286.1 GCA_009886815.1 Halieaceae bacterium | reverse complement strand
CTGAACACAGAGCACCCACTCATACAGCGTCTCGATCAAGAATCTGATGAAGAGCGTTTTGCTGATCTCACACAAATTCTGTTTGATCAGGCAACACTGGCTGAGGGTTCTACCTTGGATGATCCGGCTACTTACGTCAGTCGATTGAACAAGCTGTTGTTGGAAATGAGCCAGTAGCATGTTGGTCACGGTTTGGCGGCATGGGGAGGCGGGGACTGCCCCTCGTGATCGCGACCGCGCACTCACCCCCAAGGGGGTGGACGCGCTGGGTAGGGCCGTGCTGCGATTTCAAGACACAATAGGTGCAAAGAACCTGCCTGGCGTGACGAATGTTATGACCAGCCCTTGGCTGCGTACACGACAGACGGGTGATATTTTGGGGGCAGCATTGGCCGTGAACCCACGCGCCGTGGATTGGCTGTCTCCCAGTGCGAGCATAGATGACGCCGGTTTGCTTTTTGAAGGGTCTGAGGGGCATTGGATATTGGTGAGTCACCAACCCTTGGTCTCTGAATTGCTGTGGTATTGGTTAGACAGCCGAGCTTTACCACCTCTGGCACCCGGCGGGTGGGCGTCGATATCGATTGCTGATCACGGACAGGGGTTGGGTGCTTTGATCGCCAGCGAGGTCAGTATCTAGGTATCAGCCCGGGGCTTTTTCCCTTAACCGAGACAGCAACTCGAGAGAATCTTTGGTCATATCATCGTACTAGTCTAGACTGTGCTGATGGACGCCGCCGTTTCTACTCATCAAGTCGTCATTATGGACGACCACGCCACCTTCGCTGCGGGTGTCAGTGCTCTGGTGAACTCAGATCCAGATTTCGACGTGCAGGGCATTTTTCAAACCGTTGCTGATTTGAATGCCCACTTCGAGGTCACGGTGCCCGATGTGCTGATTATGGATTTGCAGCTGGGGGACGAGAGCGTTACCTCCGAAATCAGGGAGCTCAACTATCGGCATCCTGAGCTGTGCATTTTGGTGATCACCCTGTTGGATTCTCGCACCTACGTGCATGACGCTATTGCCTTTGGCGCACTGGGCTTTCTCTCAAAAACCTCTACGCACGACCAGCTTAATGAAGCCCTACACGCTGTTACGCAAGGAAATCATTATTTCGGTGCAGAACTGGGCGCATCGGTGGTCAATATTGATGATGAAGCAATTCCGGTCAATTTGCTTAGCGTTCGTGAGCTCGATGTACTGAAGCGTTTAGCGCTGGGGTTTAGCCCGAAGGAAATTGGGTTTGAACTCGGGCTTTCCGATAAAACCATCCATGCACACAAGAATACGATTCGCCAAAAGTTAGGCCTTCGTCGGCAAAGCGATATTATTCGGGCCGCTTTTTCCGCTGGGGTGGTCAACGTGCGTGATTTAGTTGGCTAGATTTTTAGCGTTGTCTGTAGGGTGTTGAGTGCGCACAAGGAACTGTCCTTTAAAGTTCAAGGATCGACCTATGCCGCTATGGAGTGGCCCGGGGACGGGGGCTTAACGATCCTGGCGCTGCATGGATGGCTTGATAACGCGCTTTCATTCGCCAAAATGGCGCCTCATTTAGCGCCACATCGTGTTATTTCTATCGATTTGTCAGGACACGGGTTAAGCAGCTGGCGCTCTGCCGACGCCACCTACAACCTGTGGGATGATCTCCCTCAGCTTGTTGAGATTCTGGACCAGTTAAATCTCGAGCGGGTGGTACTGATGGGACATAGTCGGGGTGCTGCTATTGCGGTGCTGTTGGCGGGGGTTCTCTCTGAGCGGGTACAAGCGCTCATCATGATTGATGGCTTGCTCGCCACTTTTGTTGATCAGCGCAATGCGCTGCAGCAACTGAAAAATTTTATTCGTGATAAGAAAAAATACTCCCAACGTGATGATCGGTATTTTCATTCTGAAGCCGAATTTATAGCGCGCCGCTGTAGCTATGGGTTCGATGAAAATAGCGCTCGACTGCTAGCGCCTAGGGCCCTTGAGCTTACGGCCCTAGGCCTTCGACTTCGCTCTGATCCGCGGCTTTTTGGCGCGTCCGCAAACGGCTTTCGCCAGCAACAACGCCGTGATATCTATTGCGGTATAGCCGCTCCTGCTCTAGGTATTTTTGCGGGGACTGACGAAGCTTCGCCCAACGACTATCGAAAAGCCATGTTGCTCGAGGCGAAGACCGACATGCCAAATCTTCAAACTGAACACTATTTAGGCACCCATCACTTGCATATGGATAATAGTTTGGCGCCGGAACTGGCCAATCGTTGTAAGGCGTTTTTAAGCTTTTGCGCTTAGCAGTGCGTGGAACGCAGTTGTAGTAGCGCTAAAAACTCTTCACGGGTGCGGGCATCAGATCTAAAGGTGCCTAGCATCGCAGAGGTTTTGGTGACGGAGTTTTGCTTTTGTACGCCCCGCATCATCATGCACATATGTTCAGCTTCAATAATGACACCAACACCCTGTGCACCGGTCACCTGTTTTATGCTTTCTGCAATCTGAACGGTGAGTTGTTCTTGAATCTGTAGCCGACGTGCAAACATATCCACAACCCGAGCAACCTTCGAAAGGCCTAAGACTTGCCCCTCGGGTAAATAAGCGACATGACAGCGCCCAATGAAAGGCAGCAAATGATGTTCACAAAGAGAATAGAGCTCTATATTCTGTACGAGTACCATTTCGCTGGAATCCGAAGGAAACAGCGCGTCATTGACCACATCCGATAGATTTTGCGCATAGCCCCGGGTTAAAAATTCGAAGGCCTTGGCTGCTCGTTTGGGTGTGTCGACCAGACCCGCACGTGTCGGGTCTTCACCAATGTGCTCGATTATGCTTCGCCAATGCGCTTCCATAGAGAGACCCCCAAAATGACAGGCGCGATGGTAGCATGCGCAGCTCATAAGGGTTTATAGGACAATGCGTTGGCGACCTTCCGGGAAATTCTAACGAGCACAGAGTCACGGCTGGAGTCCAGCGAGCTGCACTTCGGTCACGGCTATTTTGATGCCCATGATGAAGCTGTAGCGCTGGTGCTTGCCGCCGAGGGGCTTGACCCGCTGACGGGGTCTGAAATTCTTGATTCGGATATGTCACAAGCGGGGCAGATCAAGCTACAAGCATTTCTGCAGGAGCGCATCCATAATCGACTCCCCACGGCTTATATCATCGGCTATGCCGCTCTGGGCGAACTCACTTTTCGCTGCGACTCTCGTGCATTAGTGCCTCGATCGCCACTCATGTCCGTAATTCACGATGGCTACAGTCCTTGGTTTAGCCAAAAAGCCCCGAAAAGGATCGTCGATGTCTGTTGTGGTGGCGGGAGTTTGGGTTTGCTTGCGGCGTACCACGCGCCAGAGTCTGAAGTGTTAATGCTCGACATTGACGCCGAA
>QXYP01000285.1:1059-8182 GCA_009886815.1 Halieaceae bacterium | reverse complement strand
GTCACTAACTAAGTCACTAACTAAGTCACTAGCTAAGTCACTTCCTAAGTCACTTCGGCGCTGTGCGCAGTAACGCTCTGCTTGCACAAGCCACCCAAGACTGGAGCTTTAAACATGGGCGCACTTGCAGGACTCAAAATTCTCGACCTGACCAGCATGGTGTCAGGTCCGGTCGCCGCGATGATACTGGCAGACCAAGGGGCACGGGTTATCAAGGTAGAACCGACTGCCGGGGAGCAGATGCGGCATATTGGCTCCAAACACAACGACGTGACGCCGGCGTTTTTCTCCTGCAACCGAGGCAAAGAGTCGATTGCCCTCGACCTAAAATCAGAAGCCGGCAAGGAAATCTTACTGAAACTTGCCAAAGATGCCGATGTGTTTATTCAAAACTTTCGCCCGGGCGCTATCGACCGCATGGGCTTTGGCGAAGAGGTACTTCGCAACCTCAACGATCGGCTCATTTACGTGTCTATTAGCGGTTTTGGCGAACAGGGGCCCTATGCCGATAAACGGGTTTATGACCCCATTGTTCAAGCGCTATCGGGCGCAACAGATATTCAGGCCGATCGCGTATCGGGCAAACCCAATATGTTTCGCATCATTTTGGCCGACAAGGTCACCGCGCTGACCGCAGCACAGGCCATCAGCTCGGCCTTGTATGCCCGGGAGCAAAGCGGACGCGGGCAACACATTCGACTTTCCATGCTAGACACCATGCTGTCGTTCTTTTGGCCAGAGGGCATGGGCGGCCTCACCTATGCCGAACGGGAGTTTGATCCCAAGCAAGCCGGCGGCGCCATGGACCTGATCTATGAAACTCAAGATCGCTACATCACGGCGGGGGTTATCTCTGATAAAGAGTGGCTGGGTATGTGCCGAGCTTTGGGTCGAGAAGATTGGATAGAAGATGAGCGATTTATCAGTGCTTCTGCACGGTTTAAAAACGTGGGCGAGCGTAAGGCGCTGACCGCCGCCGAAATTTGCAAATGGTCCAGCGCTGAGATTTTGCAAAGGTTTGAAGACGAAGGCGTGCCCTGTGCTCCCCTACTCGATCGAACAGAGTTGCTCGAGCATGAGCAAATTAATGCCAACGGTTCCATTACACGTGTAGATTATGCAGGTTTTGGTGAGGTTCGGCAGGCGCGCCCAGCCGCGCAATTCAGCGAAACGCCCAGTCATATCGCGGGTCCTGGCCCCAAGCTCGGTCAGCACGGAGTCAGTCTTTTGGCTGAGCTGGGCTTTAGCCCAGAGGAAATAGATGCGCTACTTCGTGATAAGACCGTGACGGTTGGGTGAAGCCTGAAGACATTGAGGAGAACATTGTGAAAAAAGTGTGTTTAGTCATCGGCGCAGGTGCGGGCATCGGCGGCAGTGTTGGCAGTCGATTTGCCAAGGAGGGCTATCACGCCGCGTTGTGCCGACGCAGTGATGCGCGTGGCCTGCAAACGCTGGTCAATCGAATTGAGGAAGAAGGTGGATCTGCCACAGGGCATTTACTCAACGCGGTCGAAGACGACGCTATAGAAAACCTCGTGACAGAGGTTGAAAAAATAGGGCCCATCCACACCGTGCTCTTTAATCTTGGCGCACAGATTGGCAATAGATCTCTGGAGACCACAACCCTAAAAAACTTTGAGCTGGGCTGGAAAATGGCGTGCTTTGGCTTATTTAGATTAGCCAAGGTTGTTATTCCGGCCATGGAATCTCGAGGCGGCGGCACGCTATTAGTGACATCGGCGACGGCGGCGGTACGCGGCAACGCCGGACAACACTCACATGCTGCTGCAATGGGAGGGCGACGAATGCTCTGCCAAACCTTAAATGCCGAATATGCCTCTCGGGGCATTCATGTCGCCCATGTCATTATTGACGGTGCGGTGGATGCACCCGATACCCTGGGAAAGATGTTGGGACAAACGCAATTTAACGCTTTACGAGAGGCCCGAGGTGGCGATAAAGACGGTCTGCTCCTGCCAGAAAAGATAGCAGAAACCTATTTTCATCTCGCACATCAGCACCGTTCCGCCTGGACCCACGAGCTAGACCTGCGCGCGCACTCGGATCTGGCCTGGTGGAACCATGAGGGTTAGCCACCTTTGATACCCTAGCCGGTGACAAGCCGATATCTTGTCACTGCGCACCCAACAATAATAAGGAGACCTCTATGCCGTTAACCGTTACTCCCAGCCAGGCGTCATGCGGCGCCTCTATCACTGGCGTCGATTTGACCCAGGCCGTGTCTGAGGACTTAATCGCCGAAATCCGTGATCATTGGCTGGAGCACAAGGTTGTCGCCTTCCCCAATCAGCCACTCACCCCCGAACATCTTGAGCGCGTCAGCCAGTACTTTGGTGAGATCGGTGAGGATCCGTTTTTTGGACATATCGATGGCTACCCCAATATCTGCGCTATTCAGCGCAAGGCCGATGAGACCACCTCCATTTTTGCTGAGAACTTTCATAGCGATTGGAGTTTTATGGCAATTCCTCCAGCCGGCACGATGCTCTTTGGTATCACCATCCCACCCCATGGCGGGGATACGCTGTTCGCTGATCAAGTGAAAGCCTTTGAGGAAATGCCCGACGCACTCAGAACGCGTGTAGAACACCTTACTGCCATTCACTCGGCAGCCTTGGGCTATGCCCCAGATGGCGCCTACGGCGATGAAGATCAGAGCAGTGGCCGCAGCATGACCATAAAACCCAGCGAGAAAGCCCGTGAGACTTGTACCCACCCCTTGATAAGAACACACCGGGAAACCGGGAAAAAAGCCCTATTTTCGTCGGCCGCTTACATCCAAAGCTTTGCCGATATGGAGCTTGAAGAAGCACAAAATTTGCTCATGGAGCTGTACGTGTATCAAACCCAAGAGCAGTTTCTTTATCGCCATAAATGGCAGGCCAACATGCTCGTCATGTGGGATAACCGAGCGCTACTGCACGCCGCGACCGGCGGCTATGACGGCCATGATCGCCTGCTACACCGAATCACCATTGCCGATAGCGCGTGGTAACGCCCCTGCTATTACCCCTTAACGTGAGCCAGCGCCACGGCCATGTTATTTTTTAGCAGCAGCTCCTGAGTAATGTAAAACACCGTTGTCCCCGAGTTTAGAAAGCGGAAAAACCATGGCCATTGAAACACTGCAAGTTTTAGTCTTCTTCGGAATTACCGCTCTGATTGCTGGTCTCACGTGGCGCCGCTGTGCGCAGGACACCGCTCACCTCAGCTCAACAACATCGACACGAGACGATGTCTTTCTCGCTGGTCGCGGGCTCAGTTGGGTTGTCGTAGCAGGCTCTATCACGCTGACCAACCTCAGCACCGATCAGCTGGTTGGCATGAACGGCAATCAAATGGCGCTGCTGGCTTGGTGGGAATTATCCGCCGTGGTCGGTCTTATTATTCTCGCGAAAGTTATTCTGCCGGTTTACTACCGTTATCAGTGCACGACCACCACCGAGCTTTTGGAAAAGCGTTACAACGACTATCGCATTCGCGCCCTCATTGGGCTGCTGTTTCTGCTGGGCAATTTGTTTATTTTTATTCCTGCCATGCTCTACAGCGGCGCGCTTTTTATGCAAACCCTATTCAACGTTGAGCTGCCTCTCATTGTTATAGCAACCGCTTTCGCCGTTGTGGGCGCTGCTTATGCCGTTCTGGGAGGCCTGCGAGCGGTCGCCATATCGGACGCTTATAGCGGCGTACTGTTGTTGTCGCTGGGCATGGTTGTGGTTTTTTTAGCCCTCGCAGCGATTGATTTTGATTTTTCTGGCATCCCCACCGATCGATTAACCCTGATCGGCAGCAATGATTCACCGATCCCCTGGCATACCCTGTTAACGGGCATGTTGTTTATTCAAATCTTCTACTGGGGCACCAACCAAACGATTACTCAACGCGCCATGGCTTCGCCTACGGCTAAAGAGGGCCAGAAAGGGGTGCTCGCCGCAGCGGCCATCCGGCTGTTGATTATTCCTCCTATGGTCGTCATTCCTGGCATTGTCTCGTTCAAGCTGTACGGCGATATTGGCGACGCGGCTTTCGGTAGGGTTGTCGGTGACGTGCTGCCCCTATGGTTGTCGGGGGCCTTTGCCGCTGCCATTGCCGCTGCCGTACTCACCAGCGTTAACAGTGTTTTGAACTCCTCCACCGCCCTCTACGTTTGTGATATTCACGAACGCTTCATCGCGCCCGAACCCGATCTGCGGCGGCTCAATCTGATCATTACCATGAGCTTTGTACTCATCGGTCTGGCCATGGTGCCCATTTATGCTCAGGCCGACAGCATTATTAATTTGGTACAGGAACTCTATGGCTTGCTCAGCATGCCCATACTGTCTGCCTTTATTGTCGGGCTCTTATTTCGCGGGGTATCTGCCGGGGCTGCCATTGTTGCCGTGGTACTGGGCGTTCTGCTGTACGGATTTTTCTCCTTTGTTTGGGCGCCCTTCCACTACATTCACATGATGTTTATCACCGTCATTTTCTGCGTATTTTCAGCGCTGTTGGTCAGCCGTTTTGTATTTGGCGCCACCCCTCAGTGGGCACCTGCGATTCTGTTCGATCAGTCAATACAGGAAACACACACCGACGGTTAATGTGGGGGCGCCGCAGCATAGAAGGTAACCCCATAAGGTCGTTCGTCCCAACGTCGCGTCAGGCGATTTATCTACACTGCGCTTAGGTGATAAATCAGCAGACTTTCCGGCTTTCTAATGGGTAGTGTCATGCCCAGCTGCATCAATACGTCCCCCGATAACGGACGTGCTTGTAACGCTGCCGCATGCTCCGCCAGATAATCACTATCGATAGGTGGCCAGATACATCGAACCTGATACTGGGCACGCGCATCGAGTCCCTGGAACCGATAGCGCACCGGGAACGGCCGCAGAGCACTCGCAAGCTGCGCATGACCGAAGAGCGCTTCCTGTTGCGACCCAGACACCACCCCCCAGGCCATTTCTTCTGTGGGCCTTTCAAGACGTTGTGCCTGCCCGCCATGCAAGAGTTGCCGATGGTCTTTGTGGAGTTGAATCAAAGCCATCAACGTAGACTGATCACGTTCATCCAAGGTTCTAATGTCCATCTCGATACCCAGATGTCCCCAAAAGGCGACCCCACCACGAAAATCCAGGGTGTGTTGGCGCCCGGTTAAATGACAGGTTTCAGGACCGATATGGCAGCCCATGAGTTCTGGCGGGTAAAACAGTGAAAACCCTTGCTGCACGCCGAGTCTGTCGAGAGCGTCGTTGGTATCTGAAGGCCAAAATCGACTGACATAGCTGAGAACACCACAATCTACTCGCCCGCCACCCGAGGCACAGCCTTCTATTTCTACATGGGGAAAAGCGGTTTTAACCCGGTCCAATAATCGATAGAACCCATGGGTTTGATGACTACTGGTGGGATAACCCAAGGCGTTGCCCGCTTGGTGAATATCACGATTCATATCCCATTTAAGATAGCGAATATCGTGGTCATTCAGCAGCGCTGCGAGGGCCTCGAAAAGGTGGGCTTGCACCTCCGGACGGGCAAGGTCTAACACCAATTGGTTGCGCGCCACCATTCTGGGTAAAGGGTCATGATGTAAAACCCACTCGGGGTGGCAGCGATAGAGTTCGCTGTCAGGGTTCACCATTTCAGGTTCGACCCAAAGACCAAATTCCATGTCAAACTGGTTGCAGGCCGCAACTAATGGCGCCAGTCCTCTGGGTAACTTAATGGGGTCTGCCCACCAATCACCCAACGAGGTTCGATCATCATTGCGCCCAGCAAACCAGCCGTCGTCAAGGACAAAACGCTCCACGCCCAACTGCGCGGCTTGTTCAATCAAATTCAGTAACGTCGACTCGTTGATATCAAAGTACAGGGCCTCCCAGGTATTTAGCTGCACCGGACGTGGCTTATGCTGGAGCGCCGCAACCGTGGGAAATTGTTCTCGAATCAATCTATGCCACTGACGTGAAAGACCACTCAAACCTTCACTCGAAAATACACACCACACAGTGGGCGAGCTGTAAGTCGTTCCGGGCTGCAATACGATCTCTTCCGGCGCCAGCAATTCACCCAGCTGACAATACCGTCGACCGTCTGTGAGTTGCTCGATACGCACGCGATGATTGCCGCTCCAGGCTAAATGACAGGCCAAAGCTTGCCCCTGAGATTCCGAGAGCGGTGTTTCATGAACAATGACACTGGCCGCACCACGATGGGAGCTTCGCCCCGTGCGATTTTCCCGGGAATACTCAATCTGCGTAAGCGAATGACCTTGAGACTGAAACTCTAATCCCCACCGCCCACTTAAATCGGTGAAGCCCTCCAAATGATCGGGAATCGGTAACGTTAGATTGCATTCATCCAAGCTCAGCGTGTCAGAAAGACTGTCGTTGGTGATCGTCACCCTCACGGAGAGCGCCCTGCCAGCAGCGGGTAATGCCAACTCGAAGCGCAAACGGGTCTGAGTGACCGAACAGGCCGCTAACAAAACAAGGGCGGCGCTCTGAGATTGACTCACCTGCTGTAATACCGCATGCAGCTGCCAGCCTTGCCGCCCCCTACGGACAGCAATACCCGGGTGACCTAACCACCCCGAGGTGGCATCGGGGAGCAAGGCAATGGGAGTCTCCGTTGGCAGTGAAGCCGGTGCTTCGTGGCGGTCAACAAGCGCCAAATCAGCCTCTTCGACGGAGGCTAACCGGGAACCCACATAAACGATCGCAGGCAGACGCTGGCGGCAATCTACCAACACCGAGGTATCCGCATTTGTTAGGTGGTAAAACGGTTGCGTCACTGAATTGTCTGATCCCATGGTAATGGGCCCTATTTCCAGATTTTTAACAAGATCATGACTGTGCTGCCATGCCCGAAGCATACCGCGACACCCTGCTTCGGATACACTCTCTTTGGTAAAGCGAGTACATGGCAGTCGCAGTGCAATAACTCTGCCTCGTCGACACCACAGGGAGAAATTTTGAGTCAGACACACAGCTATCGGCGGAAAAATGCGTTAACCGGGGACTGGGTGCTGGTCAGTCCACACCGGGGAAATCGCCCCTGGTCGGGGGAGGCCTCTCCAGCAACGGCTCAGGAAAAGCCTCAACATGATCCCAATTGCCCC
>QXYP01000285.1:0-1049 GCA_009886815.1 Halieaceae bacterium | reverse complement strand
CGCCCAGCTTTATATCGGAAGACATCGCTTCAGGGGAGTGCCGCGTGATTTGCTTTGATCACCGCCACGATCGCACCTTGGCAGACTTTAGCTTGGAAGAGTTGAGTCATCTCCTAGGCGTTATGCAGAAAGCCTACCGCGAGCTGTCAGTAAAGTACCGCTGCGTTACCCTATTCGAAAACAAAGGGGCGCTAATGGGTTGTTCGCAACCCCACCCCCACGGTCAAATCTGGGCACATACACACCTTTCCTCCAACATCGCTACTGAAGATCGGCAGCAATTAGACTATTTTCAAGAAAACGGTTCTTCATTATTAGCCGATTATCAGGTCTGGGAATCGCAGCAAAATAAGCGTGTGGTCTTTGAAAACGCCGACTGGTTAATTGTTGTTCCTTATTGGGCAGCTTGGCCTTATGAAACGCTGTTACTCACCAAAGGCACTCAAACCAGTCTTAGCGGGCTCACACCAAGCAACTTGGAAACACTGGCTGAAGCGCTGGCTGTTCTCAATCGTACTTACGATGCTTTATTTGACTGCGCGTTCCCCTACTCTATGGGTTGGCATAATGCGCCATCTGACCCAGCGAATTCGCACTGGCGAGTGCATGCGCATTTTTATCCCCCGCTGCTACGCTCCGCGAGCATTAAGAAACATATGGTGGGTTATGAAATGCTGGGAGAACCCCAGAGAGACCTCACCGTAGAATCGGCCGCTCAGACACTGCGTCAACTGGCAGATCCCATCGCACACCAGCTAGCGGCATGTCCATGAGCAAAACGTTATTTGAACAACATTTTGGTGTTTCGCCCCAAGGATTGGTGTCGGCTCCCGGCCGCGTTAATTTGATCGGAGAATTTACCGACTACAACGACGGCTGGGTATTGCCTTGCGCACTGGAATTTCGTTGCCACGTTGCCTGGCGCCGCCGAGAAGACAACACGGTCACCGTGGTCTCCCGAGAGTACCCCAAGGAAGTTGACGAGTTCCAAATCACCGATGAGTACCAAGCCAGTTCGCGACCTTGGGCTAATTATGTGCGGGCAGTTG
>QXYP01000284.1 GCA_009886815.1 Halieaceae bacterium | reverse complement strand
CCGGCGTTTTGCAAACCCCAGAAAATACGACTTTGGCGGGGTCACCCCCTGCGGTAATAACGCGCTCAAGCTCGCCCTGAGAGACAATATCGAAGCCTGCTCCGAGTTTGGCGAGGACGCTCAGTATCGCCAGATTGGAATTGGCCTTAACGGCATAGCAAATGAGATGAGCATGGTCTGCTAGGGCAGCTTCATAGGCCAAATAGGCCTGCTCAATACTGGCGCGGGAGTACACATACAGTGGCGTTCCATACTGTGATGCCAGTTCACCTAAGGCAACTTCTTCGCAAAACAGCGTGTCCCCCTGTCGCTCAAAACCTGTCATGTTGGGGTCTCTTGAGCCGGTTCGTCGGGTTCTGCGGGTCGCAAGGGGCCGGTTTGGCCGCAGCCCGCGAGCAAACTGAGCAGTAGTGTGGCAAGTATTAATATTTTCATGATGGTTTTTCTCCAAAGCCCCTTATTATATCAGCGTGGGGCGGTTTACAGTTCGCTAGGTAGTGCTTGGCCACAATGTTTCGGGCAAGTGGGTGCCTGAAAGCCCAAACCTAAGGAGATAGGATGAGTAGCGCGACTTACTTTGACCGCATCGACGAGACTTTCGATTGTGTCGAAACACGACTCGAGGAGCTCCCAGAGGATCCCGATTTGTCCGTTGCTGAAGGTGTTATCAACGCTCGATTCCCCAATGGCGTGGTTTTTGTTTTTAGTCGACAACCCCCGACCGAGCAGCTGTGGCTGGCCACTCCGGGTGGTGGGTTTCATTATGTTTGGGATGATGCGCTGGGAGATTGGAAAGACACTAAAACCTCAGCAGCATTTAGGGAGTTTCTACCCAAGCAACTGCGGGAGCACGCCAAGGTTGAATTTTCTTGGGAATAAACGTCGGCCAGCCCTAGTTTTTTTTGCTGGGTTTTTACTGTGTTTTGCGCTGGCCTTGCCACAAGTCCCAGCAGCATCAGAGCCAATGTGGGTGGAGAATCTGTCACCTCTCGCAGGGCTGGTGGGATTGCCCCCACAGCGGGCAGCACAACAGGCTAGCGGCTGGCATATTGATACGCATCTTGCGGTTGCCAGCCACTTTGTGGCGGCAGAGGACGACTCGGATTCTGTAATTTTCGATGGCGAGACCGTGCGTTATTCCCTGGCGCTGGAGTACGGATGGCAGCAGGATTGGTCGCTACGTCTCACCGTGCCCTGGGTAAGTCATGGTGCCGGCTTTTTAGATTCCAGCATTAATAGCTGGCATAACACCTTTGGACTGAGTGATGGGGGCAGGGCTGCGTTTCCACAGGATCAGTTCCGCTACCAATACAGTAACGCTTCCTATGAGGTCAGCCAGTTTGACGAAGGTGACTCGATGGGTGATATACGACTGGAGCTCAATCGAAGCTTGTTCCAGGACGCCGATCGAGCTGCAGCACTAACATTGGGTTATAAGGCAGCGACCGGTGACACGCAGCACTTCACAGGATCCGGTGCAGAGGATGTGTTCGCGACCCTTCGCTATAGCGCTAAGGAGCTCTGGCAGTTACCCGTAAGCTGGCATGCCCAGGCAGGTTATACGTGGGTGGGTACCAGCAAACTGTTGGGCCCTAATCAACGCCATGGCTTGTGGTTTGCCGGTCTTGGAGTTGATTGGCGTATTGCACAGCGGTGGTCACTACTGGCTCAATTCGACAGTCACTCTGGGCTTTTAAACAGCCCGGTGGCTGCGTTGGGCAAGACCTCGGGTCTCTTGAGTTTCGGCCTACGCTTCTCCCCAAACAGGTCCTGGATGCTCGAGGTGGGTGTTATCGAAGACATTATCGTAGAGACAGCTCCCGATGTAACGTTTCAAGCTTCCCTGCGATGGCGCCCGAAGTCGCCCACCTCTAATTAGCGCGATGCCAAAAGCGTCAGCGCATTCGCGGCAGCTGCTGCGACCTGCACGGGGCTGGTTCCCCCGATATGATCTCGAGCAGCAACGGATCCCTCGAGGGTGAGTACGTCGAAAACATCGTTGTCTATGGCGTGGTAGAAGCCTTGCAAAGTACTTAACGACAGATCTTCTAGTCGACAAGATTCGGCAACGCAGTGGGCCACGGCACTCCCCACAACTTCATGGGCATCCCGAAAGGTAACCCCACGGCGCACAAGGTAGTCGGCTAGATCGGTCGCGGTCGCAAAGCCTTCCAGAGCCGCGTTGCGCATATTCTCCTGATTCGGAATGAGTGCAGGCACCATATCGGCAAACGCCCGCAGGCAGTCGTGCAGCGTCTGTACCGTATCAAAAAGCGGTTCTTTGTCTTCCTGATTGTCTTTGTTGTAAGCCAGAGGTTGAGATTTCATTAGGGTCAGCAGGGCCATGAGATGGCCGTTAATACGCCCGGTTTTACCGCGAACCAACTCAGGTACATCGGGGTTCTTTTTTTGCGGCATGATAGAAGAGCCGGTGCAAAAGCGATCGGGAATAGTGATGAAAGCAAACTGGGCCGATGTCCAGAGCACGAGTTCTTCCGACATGCGTGACAGATGCGTGGTAATCAGCGCTGCAGCTGCAGTGAACTCAATCGCGAAGTCCCTATCGGACACCGAGTCTAAAGAATTTCTGGTGGGTGAATCGAAGCCCAGTGCACTAGCCGTCATTCCTCTATCGATGGGGAAGGTGGTTCCCGCAAGAGCCGCGGCGCCCAGAGGACATTGGTTAAGCCGCGTTTTACAATCTTGCAATCGGCCAAAGTCGCGATCGAGCATTTCGTACCATGCTAGTAGATGGTGCCCAAAGGTAATGGGCTGAGCGACCTGCAAATGGGTAAAGCCGGGCATTACCGTCGCCGCATGCTGCGCCGCAAGCTCAACAATTCCTTGCTGTAATCGCGTCAGCTGTTCTGTAACGGCATCGATTGCCTCGCGCAGCCATAGCCTGATATCGGTGGCGACCTGATCATTGCGGGATCGACCTGTGTGCAGTTTCTTGCCGGTATCGCCAATGATTTCTGTCAGCCGGGCTTCAATGTTCATATGAACGTCTTCCCGATCAACGCGCCATGCAAAACTATTTTGCGCTATTTCTTCGGAAATTTGCTGCAGGCCCAGTTCAATTTCCGCGAGTTCCCCTTGGGATAATATATTTTGGGCGCAAAGCATGCTGGCGTGGGCTAGCGAGCCGCGTATATCTTGCGTGGCTAGTCGTCGATCGAAGGCCTCCGAGGCGGTGAAGCGTTGTACGAAGGCGTCGGTGGGCTCCACGAACCGTCCACCCCACAGTTTACTGGTCGTTGCTTCTGGTTTTTTGGATTGACTCATATCCAGTCCTGAAATGCTGCCCCGTTTAGATCGGGGTAAGGGCCTTGTGGGCGAGACCCGAGTATACCATTGTAGCGCTATGGATCAGCGCCAGCCGTGGTAAGCTGGAGTCCCCAAATAAGGAGTATTTCGTGTCCAAGCTCGTTATTGCCACCCGAGAGAGTCCATTGGCCCTCTGGCAGGCCAACCATGTCGCAGATCGACTGCGCTCGCTGTATCCGGAACTCACGGTAGAACTGTTGGGTATGACCTCACGCGGAGATCAATTACTCGACAAACCGCTCTACAAAGTCGGGGGAAAAGGTCTCTTTGTTAAAGAGTTAGAGACGGCTTTACTCGATGGCCGTGCCGATATCGCGGTGCACTCCATGAAAGATGTACCCATGACCTTGCCCCCCGGACTCACCCTGGGCGTGATTTGTGAGCGTGAAGATCCAAGAGATGCTCTAGTCGGTATATCGGCGTTATCTGAGCTTGAGCAAGGCGCAAGGTTTGGCACGTCCAGTTTGCGCAGGGCTTGCCAGATCAGGCGAATCCGTCCCGATTTAGATATCGGTTTCCTGCGCGGCAATGTAAATACCAGACTGGCTAAGCTCGATGCGGGTGAGTTCGATGCCATTATTTTAGCGACGGCGGGAT
>QXYP01000283.1 GCA_009886815.1 Halieaceae bacterium | reverse complement strand
ATTATCGTCAAAGCTTACGCTCAAGGGCCTGATCTGCCGACGGTATTCCAAGGCGTGCTGCAGGGCTTGTGCCCAAGATCTAAGCCCGATGGCTAAATTGGGCTGTCTGAGCACTATAGGCGCAATTTGCGCTGTTTTAAGGGGATGGTCGTGCCAATGCTTCGACCATTTCATCTAGCACCGCAGGGTCTTCTATGGTTGAAGGCGGCGTAAAAGGTGCGCCGTCGGCAATGGCACGTAATGTACCTCTCAGAATTTTTCCTGAACGGGTTTTGGGTAATCGATTTACAACTAAGACTCGACGGAAACTAGCCACCGGCCCGATAGCCTCTCGCATTTGCTGAATCAATTCGTTCTCGATGGTCGCTGTTGTCACCTCAACCCCGTCTTTTAACACCACTAAACCCACAGGCACTTGGCCTTTGAGCCCATCTTGAACGCCGACAACGGCACATTCGGCCACCGCCGCGTGGGCTGCGACCACCTCCTCCATCTCACCGGTAGACAACCGATGTCCCGCCACATTGATGACATCGTCTGTTCGCCCCATGATAAACAGATAACCATCGGCGTCGATGTAGCCACCGTCCCCGGTCAAGTAGTAACCGGGGTAGGTGTTGAAGTAGGCTTGCTGAAATCGTTCGTGATCTTGCCAAAGCGTGGGTAAACAAGCCGGTGGGAGCGGACGCTTTATGACCACGGCGCCTTGCTCACCCGCGGGCAGTGGCACGCCGTCAGGGTTCAGTATCTCTAACTGATAACCCGGCAGCGGCTTGGTCGCTGAACCGGGCTTCGATTCAAGTTGTTCAATGCCCAACGGATTGCCAGCAATGGCCCATCCTGTTTCCGTTTGCCACCAATGGTCAACCACCGGGCAATCGATCAGCGATTCGAGCCAGTTTAACGTAGGTGGATCCAGCCGTTCTCCCGCTAGAAACAAGGCCTTTAAACAATCAAGGTCGTAATCTGCCAAGCCATTTCCTGCGGGGTCTTCCTTGCGGATGGCACGAAAAGCCGTGGGTGCCGCAAACAAAACGCCTACCCGATAATCACTTACGACACGCCAAAAAGCCGCGGCGTCCGGTGTCTTTACAGGCTTCCCTTCGTATAAAACAGTCGTACAACCCATCAGTAGCGGGGCATAGACAATGTAGGAGTGTCCTACCACCCAGCCAATATCGCTGGCAGCCCAAAACACATCACCGGGAGCGGCGTCATAAACCGCTGACATGGACCACGCCAGGGCACCCGCATGACCGCCATTATCTCTGACCACACCTTTTGGCTTGCCCGTTGTACCCGAGGTATACAAGATATAAAGCGGATCTGTAGCCGCAACCGACGTACAGGCTGCGGGCTTGCCTATCTGCATAAAGCGATGCCAACTCAAATCGCGCTCTGGTTGCTGAACCAACGGTGATTCAGGACGCTCTAAAACAATGACTCGGTCAATGGTCGCTTCGGCTTGCTCCAGTGCTGCGTTCACAATTGGCATGTAGTGAACTACCCGATCCACTTCTATGCCACAGGTGGCGGTGATCAATACCTTGGGAGTGGCATCGGTTAATCTTACAGCCAGTTCCGGCGCGGCGAAGCCACCGAATACAACACTGTGAATGGCCCCAAGGCGTGCGCAGGCCAACATAGCAATAATCGCTTCAGGCACCATGGGCATGTAAATGACCACGCGATCGCCCCGCCCTACCCCTAAGTGTTTTAGACCACCTGCCGCCCTCTCGACCCGCTCAAGCAGATCACCGTAGGTAATACATTCTCTAGTGCCTGTAACCGGCGAATCGTAGTAGATGGCCGCTTGCTGTCCTCGGCCATCGCGCACATGTCGGTCGAGGACATTAAAACAGGTGTTCATCATGCCATCGGAAAACCAGCGCTCGTGACCCGCGTCATCCTTAGCGACAGCCAATGAGGGGTTTACATCCCATTCGATCAGCTGCGTCTTGTCCAACCAAAACCCCGCAGGATCCTCTTGCGCTGCCCGGTAAGTCGCTAGATAACTCATAGTCTCTCCTAAGAAGCCGGTCAATTTACGCCCACAAGGCGCGGATATAAGCTTTAATGCCGTCTTCAGTGATCAATTTTTTCGATCGAACAACTTAAAACAATCTATTTGCCGATCATACGGTGAAGGCCTAGATTAGAGGTCTACTGCGCCGTCTGTTAGTTCAGACGTCAAGGGTTTGCGCCCCGAAACAATTTTGCAACCGAAGAAGAGGAAATTCCGATGTTTAATATTAAAACACTGGCGGCAGCCATAGCGGTATCTGCATCCCTAGTCGGTTCAGTTCAAGCCGAGAATACCTTTGCCAAGCCCCCCACATTTTGGTGGCCCGATAAAATCGACTTAACACCTTTACGACAACACAACCCCGACTCAAATCCTTACGGCGCCGACTTTAATTACGCTGCAGAGTTTGCCGAAGTCGATATGGAAGCCTTAAAGGCCGATGTTCGAGCCACATTGACTGATTCTCAGGACTGGTGGCCTGCCGATTACGGTCACTACGGTCCTTTCTTTGTTCGCATGGCATGGCACAGCGCGGGAACCTATCGTGTTGCCGACGGCCGAGGGGGTGCCGGCGGAGGTCAGCAGCGCTTTGAGCCACTTAACAGCTGGCCCGACAACGGCAATTTAGACAAAGCCCGGCGACTGATGTGGCCCGTGAAGCAAAAGTACGGTCGACAGGTTTCCTGGGCTGATTTAATGATCCTCGCGGGTACCGTAGCGATGGAAGACATGGGCTTTGAGTCATTTGGTTTCGCCGGTGGGCGCGCTGATGATTGGGAGCCTGATTTGGTTTACTGGGGCCCAGAAACGGTCATGTTGGCCGACGAGCGTTACTCGGGCAAACGCGACCTCAAAAACCCCTTAGCGGCAGTGCAAATGGGTTTGATCTATGTCAACCCAGAAGGCCCCAACGGTAATCCCGACCCCGCACTTGCAGCCCATGATATCCGCGAAACTTTTGGCCGCATGGCCATGAATGATGCTGAAACTGTGGCGTTAATTGCTGGGGGCCATAGTTTTGGTAAGGCGCACGGTGCGCACAAACCCGCGGGCTGCCTCAGCGTTGAGCCCGGCGGTGCCGGGGTTGAAGAGCAAAGCTTTGGCTGGAAAAACAGCTGTGGCAAGGGGCACTCAGAAGATACCATTACTTCGGGGTTTGAGGGCGCCTGGACCGCAACTCCAACCCAGTGGAGCATGATGTATCTGGCAAATCTGTTCGCCTACGATTGGGAGGTGACCAAGAGCCCCGCCGGAGCGGTGCAGTGGATTCCCACAGATGACAATGCCGCAGACACAGTCCCCGATGCCCATATCGCAGGCAAAAGTCATGCTCCGATTATGTTCACCACTGACTTGTCTCTCAAGGTAGACCCCGCCTATCGAGAAATCTCTCAGCGGTTCTTAGCGAACCCCGCGGAGTTTGAAGACGCCTTTGCCCGCGCCTGGTTCAAGCTAACCCATCGCGATATGGGTCCCAGAGCCCGCTATGTCGGTGCCGATGTGCCCAGTGAGGTTCTCCTTTGGCAAGATCCCATCCCTGAGATTAACCACCCACTGATTTCTACAGCGGATACCGCAGCGTTAAAAAGCGCCATTTTGGCCAGTGATCTGTCCGTACCGCAGTTGGTTCGAACGGCGTGGGCGTCAGCCGCCAGCTACAGAGATAGTGATATGCGCGGAGGCGCAAACGGTGCGCGTATTCGATTAGCACCCATGAAAGACTGGCCAATCAACAACCCCAAGGAACTGAGCGCGGTTTTGGCTGAGCTCACGAAAATCCAAGCGGCATTTAACAGCCGCCAAAGCGACGGAAAGCAGGTATCGATGGCCGATATGATCGTGCTGGGCGGATCTGCCGCCATCGAAAAAGCGGCGGCAGACGCAGGGTTATCTGTCACCGTGCCCTTTAATGCGGGTCGAATGGATGCGAGTCAAGAATTCACCGATGTCGCCTCATTCTCGCACTTAAAGTCGACGGCAGACGGTTTCCGTAATTACTATGATCAAACTGCCAATTACCTCTCACCCATCAACGCGATGATCGACAAATCAAATCAGCTGGACCTGACTCCCGCTCAAATGACGGCGCTGGTAGGTGGTCTGCGCGTACTCGGTGGCAGCAGTGATAATAGCGACAGTGGCGTTCTTACTGAACGCAAAGGTATGTTAACGACAGACTTTTTTGTGAATCTTCTCGATATGGGAACTGTCTGGCAGCCATCCGGTGACTTTGAAGGGCAGTATGTCGGTACAGATCGCAGTACGGGTGCGCGCAAGTGGACTGCAACGCCAGTTGATCTGATGTTTGGATCGAGTGCTGAGCTTCGAGCGATCTCCGAGGTCTATGCAGCAAACGATGGTAGCGAGAAGTTTGTCAGTGACTTCATCGCTGCTTGGGTTGAAGTGATGAATAACGACCGTTTTGATCTCGAGCTTGCTAACAATCCCGGCGAGTCCATCGTAGCGCGATAAGGGCACCCTGCGCCTCAGTACCACCCGGCAGCATCGCTGCCGGGCTTTCACTGAACTCTCCAAGCCACCAAGTCCAGCTAACCCTTGACGGGCTTATCGTGGGCCCAGTTGCCCTAGCCTATCAGTACGCCGCTGTGTGAAGCTTGGCGCTAGTTTTCGACGGACCTTGCCCGCTCGTACGGCTTTTGGGTGGGAGAACCCGTCATAGGTTTGAACCGTAATCCACCAGTCTCTTCGCCCTCTGGGTCACTCTTGCTATCGGCTGCTTGGCCATCGGTCGCCGCCGTTGGCTGGGTGTCAGATGAGATACCAACAGATTCCACCAAAAGGTCCTCGCCATACCGACCCGATGCCGCTTTCAAGCACGCCGATCCCGCTGCAGACCTTGCTAAGTCAGCATGAGTTGCGGTCCACTCTGACGTGGCTCCCAGAGCCAACTCATCCAGGGTTGCAGCCACAACGGCCTGACAATCTATCTCGGCGGTCACGGCACTGGTTGAACAGGTAAACATTAAACCCAAAATAACGCGTTTCAATTAACTTCTCCCTAGTGAGGTCAGTGGTTGTTTTTGGCTGTTACGCACAGACTCACGGTTTAGTCTTCTCTTTCTTCCCATCGCCACCCGCTTATCTCTCACCACACTTCGAGCTACCGACAAGCACCCCAAAACCGCACAGCGGAAGCCAACCTTTAAGCGATGATGACGCTCAGTTTTGGTGCAGCCCCGCCCTAAAAGGGCGCTCGTAATCACCTAACTTTGTCGGTCTGAAAAAGCCGAAAATATAGTTTTAGTTATATTTATCAACAGCTTAAAAAAGTTGGCAAGGTCTATGCTAACTCTTGGGTGTGCCACGAAGGGAGTTGTTTAGCTTCCCCCGAACACAGAGTTTCACTCTTTCATGCTGTTTACGAGGACCCACTATGAAATTCCAGTTTTCCCCAAGCTCATCCCTTAAAACCCTGTCTGCTGTATCTGTTCTATCGCTGAGCGCACTCGCCCTTCCCTCCCAAGCCGGTGAGTGGAGCGCTAACGCAGCCGTGACCAACAACTACATTTGGCGAGGCCTCACTCAAACCGAGAACAACTCAGCGGTGCAAGGCGGCATCGATTACGCATCGGATGGTGGGTTCTACGCCGGTACTTGGGTATCCAATGTCAATTACGGTCCATCAGATGTGTACTCCTACGAGCACGACCTTTATGCGGGATTCGCCTTTGAAACAGGCGGCGTCAGTTGGGATGTGGGATACCTTTACTACAACTACGACAAGGAAGCCGAGTTCGATTTCGGCGAGGTGTACGCCAAAGTTGGGTTTGGTGGCTTTAGCGGTGGCGTCTGGGTACTCACCAACACAGAGGCCGACGAAGCCCCCGGCCAGGATTTTGACGCGGGAAGCACTTATTACGTCTCTGCTGACTACGGCTTTGAAATCAGCAACGGCATAGGCATAGGCCTTCACGTGGGATATCACGACGGCGACTTTGCTGAAGCTTTCAACGGCACCACGGGTGGCTACTACGACTACAACATTAGCGTGGCCAAGGATGGTTTCGCCTTTATGATGAGCTCGACCGACGTCGAAGGTCCGGCGGCTGATGGTGGCTATGACAACGATCAGATCAAGTTCGTCGTTAGCTACGCAGTTGATATCTCCATGTGAGATGCGCACAAAGAATAGGGCCCGCTGCATAGCGGGCTTTTTTTTGCCCTCAGTTTAATTTGAATGTCTAGACTTAACCTCGAAACAGGTTTCACGCGCTTTTTAGTCACTACTGAAAACCTGATCTGATGCAAACAATCCTGAAGGCGTGAGGTTTACTCCCCGGCGCCACGCTAACGTTAGCTGGGCTGCAAGGGAGTACAACGCATTCATAGGCGTACCCTTGCAAATTCAACCGCTACAAGCGACCCTCGACGCCTGCTGACTACGGAGGAGTTCGATGGCTGATCTAGGAATTGACGCAACGGTCGAAGCGCTACTGGCACCCGTTGCTTCAGCAGTCTCCGGCTTTGTTTTCTATGCCGTTCCCATAGGTGATAACGAGCTGCCCCTCATTGTCTTATGGCTTGCAGCCGCCGCCGTATATTTCACCGTGTACTTACGTTTTATTAACTTTAGAGCACTGTGGCTCGCTCTGCGTCACGTGCGCGGCGATTTCAGTGACCCAGAAGCAAAAGGCGAGATCAGCCACTTTAAGGCTGTCGCAACAGCGGTCTCCGGCACGGTAGGCGTGGGTAACATTGGCGGGGTGGCCGTTGCAATAAGCTTGGGCGGGCCAGGTGCCGCCTTTTGGTTGCTGATAGCAGGGGTTTTATCGATGTCCACCAAACTGGTGGAATGCACGCTGGGCGTGAAATACCGACGGCACAATCCCGATGGCAGCGTCTCGGGCGGCCCCATGTACTACCTTGAACACTGGTTTCAGCACAGACAGTGGCCTGGGCTGGGTCGTTTTATGGGCTGTTTTTATGCCCTCGCCCTGGTTATCGCGGGCTTTGGTATTGGCAATATGTTCCAAGCCAATCAAGCCTATACACAATTCCTGGTGATCACCGGAGGGGATGCTAGCTGGCTTAGTGAACGCGGTTGGTTTTTCGGTTTGGCACTCGCCATTGTTGTTGCACTGGTGGTGATTGGCGGCATTCGCTCCATCGCTAAAGTCACTGTAGTTCTCGTGCCATTTATGGCAAGTCTCTACATTATTAGCGCTGTGATCGTGATCGGTTTGAGTGCTGAACATATCCCAGGGGCCCTACAAGCGGTGATGCAAGGTGCGTTTACACGTGAGGGGGCAACCGGCGGTGCGCTCGGCGCCATGGTGATCGGGTTTCAACGGGCCTTATTTTCTAATGAGGCGGGACTGGGGTCGGCGTCTATTGCCCACTCGGCCGTTCAAACCGATGAACCGGCATCTGAGGGTATTACCGCACTGTTAGAACCCTTCATCGACACCGTAATTATTCTCAGCTTAAGCTCGCTGGTCATTCTCACCAGCGCTATTCCCAATGGCCTCATGGGTACCGAGGTCGCGGGTATTGAGCTCACATCGGCAGCTTTCGCGGTGCATTTCGATTTCGCACCCTATGTTATCGCCGTCGCGGCCTTATTGTTTGCTTTCTCCAGCCTGCTGGCTTGGTCGTATTACGGGCTAAAAGGTTGGACCTATTTATTTGGCGAAAGCCGCGCGGGACAACTGTGCTTTCAACTCTTGTTCTGCAGCTTCATTGTCATCGGATGCATGTTACAGCTTAAAGCCGTGCTCGATTTCTCAGATGCCATGATTTTTGTGATTGCCATACCCAACCTGATCGCCCTGTACCTGTTCGCCCCCGAGGTAAAAGCCGACGTCACGCAATACATTCAAAAACTAAGATCTGACGCGCGATACTAAAAAATCAGTAGGGTTGGTCGCCTTCGCTAACCACACGATGCAGGCAACGCGGAGCGGGCAAAAAGTCATTAACAGGCTTGTGTTGCGTGCTGCGGTTATCCCAGAGCACCACACTGTCCGGCGTCCATTGAAAGCGGCAGGTATGTTCGGGCAGCGCTGCATGCTGACACAGAAATTCTAACAAAGCCGAAGACTCCAACGGGGGTAAGCCCTCTATATGCGTCGTGAATAACGCATTAACGAAGAGCACTTTTTTCCCAGTCTCAGGATGCACCTGAACCACGGGATGTCGCACCGGCGGATTCTCCGCGAGGGCATCGCCCAAACGCTCACGTCCCCCGGGCTCGGCCAGGCTTTCTCGAAACCCCTGAGCAAAATCGTGAACGGCAACCAGACCGTCGAGGTAAACTTTCATACCGTCAGACAGCGCGTCGTAGGCACTGGTCATACTTGCAAACAACGTATCACCACCCACATTTGGTATCACCATTCCGCGCAACACGGTGACCGAAGGGGGGTGCTGGCGGAAGGTCATATCGGAGTGCCAGACCTCAATCTTAGAAGGCTTGTCGGCGGTACTCTCAAGAATCATCACCTCGGGTATGCCTTCAACCGTGCCGTAAGCGGGGTGCGTTTGCAAAGGCCCAAAGATAGAGGCTAGGTCACGCTGCTGAGCCGGCTCGATGGCCTGTCGGCGAAAAAACAGCACCTCATGCTCGTTGAGCAAATCACGAATGACGGATGCGACCTCCGGCGTCAAGGTTTGTCCCAGATCAACGCCCTTAATCTCGGCTCCCAAAGCACCAGCGATACGTTTAACTTGCATGGCCTCGCTCTCCTCGCTTCTTTCTACATTCAGTTTCTACATTCAGAATCCTATGGCCCAGATAAGCAGGTTAACCCGCACTTAAGCAGCATAAGTAAGGCCACAATGTTAACACCTAAAGTTTTTACCCCGCGTACTTAAGGACGACTATAGAATTCCAGAAACGCAGTGCCAGTAAGGGCTAGCCCTCGCAGCCCTGCGCGATGCGATACGCATGTGGTGACACTAATGGGTCACCGAGCTTGCGTTACCACATGGCAACCGGATTAATGATCATTTGTACGGCGCCTTTTAACCGGGCCTGACCCAAAACAAACATGAACTCAGACACGGACTCTTGGGCGAGTCGCCCCGTGTTCATCGTCTCGAGAATATAAATGCCGTTGTCTTTCAACAGCACCACATGATCATAGAAGGCGCGGTCCCCTTCAGCGGGGGGCACAGCCGCTAACCCCCAGGTATCGGCGCCTACGGCAACCGGCTGCAAACTTGCCAAAAATACGGCCGCCTCATTCGTTATGCCCGGAATAGTGCTCCCCCAAAGTTCTGGATTGGACTTTAACGTGGCATCGGTATAGCCCGTATGGATCAAAATCACGTCGCCACTACCCACCGTAATATTTTGGTCTGCCATTGCCGCTTTTAGCTCTTCACTGGTGATCGGTTGACCCGCGTCTAGGGAAGCAACTTTGAGGTGCTTCGCCATATCGATGAGCACACCTCGAGCTACAATAGGCGGCACCTGACTGGTATCGAGACGGGTAAGCCCTGTGATGTCGGCAAAATCCTCGCCTCGATTGCAGTTATAAAACATGCCCGCTTCGCCCATATGGCCCAACCCATCGAGCTGTGGACCCGTGCCCAACCACATCTGCACCATGTCGTCGTTCCAACTGGCTTCCCAGCCAAAAGCTGAAGCACCGTTCTTACCAAACTGCTGGCTGGGCTGGACAACTTGTAGTTGGGTGTACCGCGGCGGATACGCGGGCATCCCCGGCTCGATCACAATACCAAGCGGGTGCGTTTCACCTTTTTTAATCAAGCTGGCAGCGGCTAAAACATTGGCCGGCGATAAGCGATTCGCCGCCCCAATTTGGTCATCAGCGCCCCAGGGCGATACTTCGCATTCCTGCGCACTGACTGTGGTTGCAACGATGACAGAAACTATGAGTAGAAGACTTTTATTTAGCATGATCCTAGATCCCCCATTTGTAGCCTTATGAATCGCTTAGTGAATCATAAGCGGCAAGGACTTAGGTAAAAATTTTCTGAGCCCCGTCAACATCAAGCCAGTGTCATGGCTAGTGCGCCGCAAAACCTATTTAATCTAATGACATTGACGCCCTCAAATTGTCCGACTTGGCCCGAAAATAAGAGGGAATGAACAGCGGCACTTTATTGCCTGCCAAAGACACCAGAGCTTTACGCGTTTACGTCGCTG
>QXYP01000282.1 GCA_009886815.1 Halieaceae bacterium | reverse complement strand
AATGATTCTGCGCCCTTCTAACAGAACCATCATGAGAGCTTTTTATGACCAACACAGAAACGACTGAATCTGCAGAAGGCATTGCTCGCAGAGCATTGGCCTCTTACGGGCTCTCTCATGCAGGCCTGGAATTGCTCAAATTTCGAGAAAATGCGGTTTTTAAAGTGTCAGTCAATGAACAGGCTAATTCTGTCCTGCGCGTCCATCGACCCAACTATCACGACCAGCGGGCTCTTCGGTCTGAGACTACTTGGATGCGAGCTCTGAACGAGGTCGGCATTCGTACACCAACGGTCCGCCCCACAGTGGAAGGAGCCCTTGTTACCGAAATAAATGCTGCAGATTCAAACTACTTTTGCGATTTGGTTGAATGGATCGATGGCGTACAGTTAGATTCCATTGACGAACAAACTGAGACAAATGATGCCGAGCTAGTCAGCGCTTACCGGTTACTTGGAAATCTCGCCGCCCAAGTTCATAACCAAGCGGTGGACTGGATTACTCCCGAAAACTTCAAACGACACGCATGGGACGTTGAGGGCCTTATCGGCAGCGACCCTGTTATGGGACGATTCTGGGAATTGGAGGCCCTGACGAGCGAGCAACTAAAAGTACTTGAAACGGCTCGAGGGAAGCTGCGTACTGAACTGGAGACACTGGGAGAAGATTCTCGGTACTTCAGTCTGATACATGCCGATCTCCTCGCCGAAAATATCTTGGTGCAAAATCAAAATATTCATCTAATCGACTTTGATGACTTTGGCTATGGCTGGCATTTATTTGAATTTGCCACCCCGCTTTTCTTCTATCTCGGAGACGCTATTTTCGAAGATTTAAGAGCTGCCTTATTGGAGGGCTATAGAGAACAACGCGCCATGCCTGACGAGCACTTCAAGCATTTGGACACTTTCTTGCTCGCTCGCGGACTTACCTATCTTGGATGGCTCCACACGCGAAAGACTACCGATACGGCTATCGCTCTGACCCCCGATATTATTGAGACGGTGATGGCTTTAGCGGAGAACTATGTCGGCGCTGACTGAATCTTTGCAGACCGGTCAAGCCAATAAGCAATCACCAAAAACAATAGTAAAGCCAGTAAGGTAAATACAATTCCACTAATCAGGACAGCGCTCAACCCAAAGTCATGCACAAATATCCCACCCATAATTGCGCCTATCATCAACGCTAAGGCTTGAGCTGTGGGTAGTATGACCGCATAACGGTTCTGACCATCCGCTAAGGCCATAAGCTCAAACAGCGGCGGCATACTCATGTTCCACATCAGATTGTAGAGGCAAATTATGGCGAGGAAACCGTAATAATCTCGTCCTTCAAGAAGCAATGTAATTGCGACACACTGAAATATCATACCCACCAGAAAGGGCAACACACGGCCAAAGCGCTCGGTGAGATAGCCAGAACTAATAGCCCCCGCAAGACCCACAGCCATGCCAATAGCTAGCGCCGTATTTACATCTGTTGATGCTAGACCTGCCTCAACCCCAATGCGCTCAATAAAAGTCCATACCCCTGCGATACCGAGATACCAAAGCGATTGCACCCAGAGCACTCCAATCGCGGGTCTGGCGTTATTTCGTGCAATTTCTGGAACCCTACCTTCAGCTCTTGTCATTGCCTGCCTGGGTATAAACCCGGTGATGCTAAACGCGACAACTCCGATGATTGCAATGGGAGCAAAAAGTGCAGCCATCCCGAATTGCTGAACAAAATTTGGCAATATGGCCAATCCTGCAATAGCCAGCGTCATCTGACCGAAGACGACTATAGAGAAGTTAACACCCGTGCGCGTGGTAACGCTAAGCATCGCAATAGCAATAATATAAAGCGGCCCCATACCCAGTACCGCCGTGACGAAGCGAAGCAGTAGAAGCTCCGTGTAGCCTGTGACCAAACAAGATGCAAGGTTGCAAATCGCTTGAGCCAGCAAGGCAAATGTAACAACCGCGCGCCAGTTTAAGTAGCGTACGTAAAAAAACGCTGCAATGGACGCAACAGCAGTACCAGAAATTTCGGCGCCGATTAGCCAGCCAATCTGTTGTGCATTAAAACCAACTACATCAGCTAATGCCCCCACATAAAATGGCTGCAGCAGGAAAAAAATCGGGCCTATCACCGCCATCACCACCGCGGCACCAATGACCCTAGAGTCATCGGGGTTCACCGGTTGATCGGTACTGATTCCCTTCACCCTAATTTCTCCAAAAACGCGCGAATGCGTAAGTGCGCCTTTGTCGCTTCGGGCAAGGACGGTATAGCCTGAAACATATGTCCCATACCATCCCATACATCGAGATCAACCGGGACACCTGCATCCCGGGCATTAGAAGCTAATCTCAGACTATCGCTTAAGAGCATTTCTCTGGCGCCAACCTGTATGAGCATAGGCGGCAAATCATGTAACGCCGCGTTAACAGGGGACATTAATGGCAGGCTCAAATCATTATCACCCGCGTAGGGGTAACCGCAGTCGTACAGCGCCGCCAGATTGCCAAAATCTAGGTCTGAATCGATGAGGGTTGTCAGGCTATCGCCCGACGCCTCAAGATCAGCCCAAATAGACAGCGAAACCAATGCCCCCGGTCGTACCTTATCCAAATCGCGCAACGTAAGACAGAGCGATACGCCCAGTCCGGCGCCCGCCGATTCACCCACTACGAAAATGTCATCTGCCTTGCACCCAGACTCTACTAGACTTAGATAAGCGTCACGCGCGTCATTCAGAGCGGCTGGAAATGGGTGCTCCGGCGCCAACCTGTAGTCAATCGACAACACCGGTATACCCGTGGCTTGCGCCAGCAAAATCGCAGACGATGCATTCACCTCGGGTGTGCCTAAAACATAAGCACCACCATGAAGCAGAAAAATAGTCTTGTTCGTTTCTCGTGTGGTGTCTGTAGTGATTCGAAGTGCGCGGACATCACCTAGATATTCTTCATGCAAATCGAAAGAAAAATCGATCTCTTCAGTGATCTTCGCCCAGTCAGCATGAACCTCTTTTCTGAACTCGCGTACCGCTTCGCTATCACCAAAATCGATGGTGTGCGTGATAGGAACAGCAGCCCGATAAAACGTTACAGCCTCATAGCTTAGGTATG
>QXYP01000281.1 GCA_009886815.1 Halieaceae bacterium | reverse complement strand
TCGCGTTTGTCAGCAACCGCACCGAACATCCCGATCGTAACCGCAATACCGAACTCTGGCTTTTAGACACAACCGCAGACCAGTCAGAGCCTCGCCAATTAACCTTTAACTCCTTTCAGGACGCTAGCCCCACTTGGAGTCACGACGGCAAACATCTCGCGTATACCAGCGCGGCCTCAAAGGACCTCCCCATTTACGCGATTCCGCAACTTGCGATTCTGAACATTGAATCCGGCGAGTCACAGTGGGTGGCGTCACTATCTGAAGTGCAAGTCTTCAACCCTGTATTTTCGGCGAATGGCAGCGACCTTCTCACGATCACTGAGTTTCAAGGCCAACAACAGCTCGTGCGCGTCGATCTCGATACCCATGAAATTGAAGTCGTGCTGGGCCAACAAGATGTTGTGAGCGATTTTGACGAGGCACCCGATGGCCAACTTTATGCGCTTATCAACCGACCCCAGTATCCCGGGGAGATCTTTACGGCGAACAAGGAGGGCTCTTGGGTTCAGCTCAGCGCAGTGCACCAAACCCTACTCGCTGACATTGAATTTGGCGCGGTCGAAAAGCACCGGTTTGAAAGCGAGCCAGGGGTAGCCATTGAGGCTTTCTATTTGTTTCCACCCGGCTATCAGAAAGAACATAGCTACCCGGCCGTGCTGCATATTCACGGCGGCCCACAAGCCCAGTGGGACTTTGGGTTCAATTACGAAGCGCAATTATTGGCCGCGCAGGGTTATATCGTAGTAATGCCCAATCCACGCGGGTCGTTTGGCTATGGTCAGAAATTTGCGAGCGCCATCAACAAAGACTGGGGGGGGCCTGATTTTACCGACGTCATGGCGGCAATCGATTTTGGCATCGACAAGGGCTGGATTGATTCGGAGCGTATGGCGGTCTATGGCTGGTCTTATGGTGGCATGTTAACGAATCACGTGATCACAAAAACAAATCGCTTTGCGGCCGCCATTACCGGCGCAAGCGCAACCCTATACGTTTCAAATTATGGGCATGATCAGTACCAGCGTTGGTGGGAAGAGGAGCTGGGCTTTCCCTGGCTTGCCGAAAACAAAGAGGCTTGGGATCGCATTTCCCCGTTTTATGCCCTCGAACAGGTAACGACTCCCACATTAGTCGTAGGGGGCGAAGACGATTGGAACGTACCCATCATTAACAGCGAGCAGCTATACATTGTCCTTAAACGCAGAGGCATTCCTGCGCGACTGGTGGTTTACCCCAACGAGTATCACAGCCTGTCGGTGCCCTCTTATGAAAAACACCTTTACGAACAATATTTTGAGTGGCTAGAAACTCACGTACAAACCAGCCCCTAGTGGTCAGCCCTTAGAGCAAACAACAGGAACTTTAGTGGGCAAAAACCTGCGGCGGGTATCACTGAGAAAGCTTACCCCCATAAAAGCCGGTGCGCCTTCAACCGACTTTTCTCGACCGCCGAGTCAAATAAAGACAGCGGTCGCCAGAAACAACAGAGACGCAGCCACCGCGCCTATTAGGGCATAAGGCAGCTGCGATATAGCGTGATCATAGGTTTTACAGCCAGCACCCTGAGCGCTAAGAATCGTTGAGTCCGAATAGAAGCAGGCATGGCTGCCAAAACAACTCGCCGATAACAGCGCTCCGACCATTAGCGGCGTGTTGACATCAAAAGCTTCTGCCAAAGGAAACACGACGGGCATGGCGATTGCGATAACACCCCAGTTCGACCCTGTGGTGTAGGCCACAGCCGATATAGAAATAAAGATAAGCACAGGGAGCAAGGTCGCTGTCATGTAGGGCTTAATGCCGGCAATCACATAATCTGTCAGACCAATAGCATTGTTGGCCTCCACAAAAACAAACAGCGCTAAGAGCATCGTTAAAACCGGAATCATCGATTTGAGCCCTTCAACGCAAGTATCAAAAAGCGCCGTTAAGGGCATGATTCGAAGCACACCGTATTGGACGAGGGTCACCATAATGCCAAGAATGACACCCCTTAACAGGTCTACTGAGGGCACCACGGTGAAAAACAATAAGGCCGCTATCGGTAGGAAAAACACGCTCATCCTCGGATTTTCTGAGGCCTCAACCGCCAAGGTCGTATCTTCGACAACGCCCAGGTCACCGGTTTCTTCTGCTCGTGCCTCGGCGACCTGCATAGAGCCCACCAGAGGTATCACACCCATAATGACCAAGGGCACGATAACCACCGCCAACAACGGGTAAAACATATAAGGAATAGACTCAATAAATAACGCTATACCTTGGCCGGAATCTGCCACGCCATTTTTTTCCAGCAGACTCGCAAAATAGACCCCCCAGCTGGATATGGGAATCAAAAGGCACATGGGCGCCGCCGTGGAGTCCACCACATAGGCCAGCATCTCTCGAGAGGTCTTAAATCGATCGGTCACCGACTTCATCGTGGCACCCACCGTTAAGGAGTTTAGGTAGTCGTCTAAAAAAATAACGAGACCCAACAGCCAAGTGGCCAGCAGGCTACTTCGCTTACTTTGTAATTTTGGCGTTAACCATTCACCAAAGGCATAAGCGCCGCCGCCCTTAACCAATAAGCCAATGAAACTACCGTACAGACCACAAACCAACATCACCCAGGCCGTCGACTCGTCGGCAAGAACTTCGGTCGTCACCGTCGCCAAGCGGTCGGCAAACTGCCAGCCGTCCATTATCAGAAACGCTACGATGGCCCCACATATCACCGACTCCAGGGTACGGTGACTCCAAATGGCCAACACCAGCACCAGGGCTGTGGGTATTA